>NZ_AEXQ01000051.1:0-23708 GCF_000191865.1 Turicibacter sp. HGF1 | reverse complement strand
AGCTGGATTAGATAAAAGGCTGAGAGTGACGCTAAACCAAGGCATAACCCTAAAGGATAACTAATATTATCAACATTAAAATAAAACCATGTCGCTCGACATGGTTTTTGTTTTGAATAATTTTTGTCGGATAGATTGTTTTTACAATAATTTTTGTTCGTTATATAATGTGAGAAAAGAGGTGGATTATGGTTCTAAATATAAGTAGCTCAACGATTTTAGTTATGTTTGTAGCATTTTTGATGCCAGTGCTTTTGGCATATAAATCATATTTTTATGGCCGCGGAAGCTATGCATTTTTAAATAAATCGAATATTGAATGTATTCAAGGCGTCTGTCTGATTTTAATTTTGTTTCACCAAGTGATTGAACGAGTGAGCCATCCTGATTTAATACTTCAGTTTCTTCAAACCCTAGGAACTGGCGCTTTAGCTGTTTATTTGTTTTTGGTGGGGGTAGAATTTAGGAATTTTTCAATTCAAGCAAATCGATTGATTAAAAAGAGAATATTTCAAAGGGCAATACGCTTGTTTTTGATGTTTGTATCAGGTAACGTTTTAATGGGATTGGTTCAGGTTTATCTTGGTGAGGAAGTTTCGTTGTTTGAAATCTTACAGCATACGATAATGGGACAGTTTTTAGATGGAAGTCAGGCGTCTTTGATTGTGACGTTGTTTGTGTTTTATTTATTAATGGGATTCACACAAAATATAAAAATTTTGAGTCTATTTGGTTTGTTAGCTGGGTGGCCAGGAATCTTTGTTATGGTTGGGATGTGGGTTGCACGTTATCAAAAAGTTGTATTTATGATATTAAGAAAGCATTTATTAAATCTGAGTTTAATTTGTGGGATTTTATTGTTGCTTTCTATTAGTTGGAACTTTTTATTACCGATTGCTAGTGTACTAGGCATCATGGTCGTGTTGATGAAGGTTCAATTCAAATCAAAGGTATTTAAGTTAGTGAAGCAACTTTCAGTTCCTTTATATGTGTTGCAACTCCCTCTTTTATATCTTGTATTTTATTCGTCGGAGCCAAAGGATAGTATGTTCGTTTTAGTCACCATTGGACTGAACCTGATGCTCATTTTGATTTTTAGGGTTATGTTGTTGACGGAGTTTAAGTCGTATGATAAAGTTAAGTATAATTAAATATGGAAAGGGAGCTGGCCCAAGCCGGCTGAGAGGATGCGAAATGGAGCGTCGACCTATAACCTGATTTGGATAATGCCAACGTAGGGAATGTACTGGAATTTTAACGTATATCGTTTTGATGTAAGGGATGGGCCTATGGTCCATCCCTTTTTTGATGATGGGGGGAATTTTAATGTTAAAAAAAATCGTAAAGAATGTTCAAAATCAAACACCACTTGTACACAATATTACGAATTATGTGACCGTTAATGACTGTGCCAATATTATTTTAGCTTGTGGTGGATCTCCAATCATGGCAGATGAAATGACTGAAGTTGAAGAGATTACGACGATCTGTCAAAGTCTTGTCATTAATATTGGAACTTTAAATTCGCGTACAATTGAAGCAATGATTACGGCTGGTAAAAAAGCAAATCAATTAAATCATCCAGTTATTTTAGATCCAGTTGGGGCTGGAGCATCGACACTTCGGACTGAAACAGTCGAACGATTGATTAAAGAGGTGAAGTTCTCAGTTATTCGTGGGAATATTTCTGAGATTAAGACGTTAGCGGCTGGAACAGGTCAGACACTTGGGGTAGATGCTAGTGCAGCCGATTTAGTCACTGATAAAAACATAGATTCAGTAATCGAAATGACGAGAACATTAAGTGAAAAAACAGGTGCTGTGATTGCCATCAGTGGTGTTATTGATTTAGTAGTAGATACAAACCAAGTTTTTATGATTCGAAATGGGCATCCTTTAATGTCTAAAATTACAGGGGCAGGCTGTATGTTAACTGCGGTGATTGGAGCATATTGTGGAGCTAATCCAAATCAGGTAATAGAGGCAACAGTTACTGCAATTTGTGCAATGGGATTATGTGGAGAAATCGCAGCAACCAAATGTGAAGGAACTTCAAGTTTTAAAATGCATTTAATTGATGCAATGAGCACATTAAATGAAACCATTCTTGAAGGAGGAATGAAGATTGAAACTAAATAAGCAAGATTTAAGTCTATATTTAGTGACTGACCGACATTGGACTAAAGATCAATCATTAGTTGAACAAGTTGAAGCAGGCCTTAAAGGTGGTGTGACCATGGTTCAATTAAGAGAAAAGAATTTAAGCGATGAAGAGTTTTTATTAAAAGCTTTAGAGTTAAAGGAATTGACTACAACGTATAAAGTTCCTTTTATGATTAACGATAACGTTTGGGTGGCGATTCAGTCTGATGCAGATGGAATCCATATTGGCCAAGATGATTTACCTGCGGATGAAGTTAGAAAGTTAGTAGGTGAAGAAAAAATACTTGGAGTATCAGTTCAAACTGTTGAACAAGCTCAAATTGCCAAAAGACAAGGTGCGGATTACTTAGGTGTTGGTGCTGTATTTTCTACTGACACCAAAAAGGATGCGAAACATGTTCCCCTACAGGTATTAAAAGAAATTTGCGAGGCTGTGAATCTTCCAGTCGTTGCGATTGGGGGAATTGATGAAGATAATGTGGACGAGTTAACTGGTAGCGGAATTTGTGGAGTCGCAGTTGTATCAGCTATTTTAGCGTCAGATGATATAATGCAAGCTGCAAAAAATTTAAAAAGGGATTGGGTATTATGAAAAAAGTGTTAAGTATTGCGGGATCAGATTGTAGTGGAGGTGCCGGAATTCAGGCGGATTTAAAGACGTTTTGCGCACACGGTGTTTATGGAATGAGTGCGATTACGGCATTAACAGCGCAAAATACATTAGGAGTTACAATGGTTGAAGAAGTGAGCCCTGAGATGGTACGTGCTCAATTGGATGCTATTTTTACGGATATTGTACCGGATAGTGTGAAGATTGGAATGGTCTCATCGTCGGTTATTATTGAAGCAATTGTCGAAAAGTTAATGGAGTATCAAGCTGTTTCTATTGTTCTTGATCCTGTGATGGTTTCTACGAGTGGAAGTCGCTTATTAAATGAAGAAGCAATGAGCGTCTTAATTAAAAAATTGATGCCATTGGCTACAATGATTACGCCAAATTTACAAGAAGCTGAGTGTTTATGTGGATTTAACATTCAATCAAAAGAAGAAATGGTTTTAGCCGCTAAAAAGATTGCATCCTTTTATAAAGGACATATCTTAATTAAAGGTGGTCATTTGGATGATTGTGCAGATGATTTATTGTACGTTGATGGAGAAGTGACATGGTTTTTAGGAGAGCAGATTGAAAATCCTAATACACATGGAACGGGATGTACACTTTCTTCTGCGATTACGAGTAATTTAGCATTAGGCTATGATGTTCAAACGAGTGTAAAAAATGCGAAGTTGTATATTACTAAAGCGTTAAAGGCTAATCTTGATTTAGGGCATGGTCGTGGACCTTTAAATCATCTTGTTTAAAAAATAACGTCATTTTATTAAGTTAATCTATAATTTTGACATATTCCGTTTAATTTATCCGTATAATGAAATGATGAGGGGTTGATTCGGATGGATAGTGGATTATCACGAAGGCTTTTGATTGGTTTAATTAGTGCATATAGTTTATTTTATTTGATTCTAAATATAGGGTCTCATTTCTTTTAAAAAGGCAAATCACATCGATTTGTCTTTTATTTTTATCTACAATAAAAACAGTCAAAAAGACACATTAAATCAAAACTCATAACTAACTAACATATTTTATCTAACTATGACAATTTCTCTTTTTCATCCACTGTTTTTCAACATCACACCAACAAAATATCTCAAAATATTTCCTAGGAAAAGGGGTGCAGCCCCCATGCTAAGAAGAACAATCGAAGATTGTTATATTAGCCATCTTCATTTGATGGGGTGGGCTTAGTGGGATCATCCACTTTTAAAGCCTGACACTTTATTAAATGCACAAAGGAGAGAGGCAACAGATTATTGCGTGACTGCAGCGCATAAAAAGTAGCATACTGATGTAGAATTTAGTAAGATATCATCAGATAGAGACAAAGAGGAGATGGAGAAATGGAGCATCATCAGTTAGGAACTCAGATTGCAACATTAAGAAAACGTAGGGGAATGTCTCAAGAAGAGTTGGCAAACCAACTAGGTGTGACGAGGCAGGCCATTTCAAATTGGGAGCGAGGTATGACGCAACCTGATCTTGAGATGTTGATGAAGTTAGCGGCTATCTTTGAAACAGATTTAGATGGATTAATGGGCATAAAGTCAGATATTAAAGAAGAACCCGTTGAGTTAAATTTAAAGCCTATGAAGTGGATGTACTTAACACAGCTGTTTTCTTTGATTGGTTATTTCGTTTTTGTTGTACTTAGTCCAAGGTATGAAGTTTCTGGTATTCTCATCATCTTGTTAACTTTTTTAATGATGGCAACTAGCATTTATTTTGTGTTTACACATGGCATTAAAACAGGTGATTATACCTTAGTGGCCGGATACGATAAACGAGTTCATTATCATGATTCAAGTCTTAAAAAAATGGCGTATATCACTGAGTTTTATTGTCTCTTTACGACGCTTAGTTACAGTTTGATTTATATCATCCTAAGTTTGATGCAGTTAGAGATTTCTTGGCTTTTTATGTTGTTAATCGTTGTCTTTATGATTCAATTTATCGGTGGAATTTTATTGATTAATGTTAAATATCGTCAAGAGATATTCGTAGAGCCATCTGAACAAGAAGAAGCACGAGTTGGGATGTGGATTGTCCTTGTATTTGTCAGTTCGATTATGATTATGGTGATTGCAACAATCGTGACTCAATTAGCTTTCAATATTAGTAACAATACAGTAGAAGCAGGTCAATTAGTTTTGTTTATTTTACCGTATATCTTTTTAAATATGGTAGGCTTATTTTTAGAACAAAATCGTGTGAAAAAGGCAGTCAAAGAACAGCGTGCATATTGCCCGGATCGGATGACATATTTAATTATTTTAGCCTGTCTTATTTTGTTAGTGGGCATGATTTATACGGGGTATCAAACAACTTTAAGATAAAAAAGAACGAGTGTTAGGTTCGTCCTTTAGTTTAATCGCATAAAAAGTGGGTGTTCAGATAAAAATAGAGAGAATCCTAATACAATGATTGGGAATCTCCCTATTTTTTTGATGTGGAAAACGTTATAATGTATTTAAAAGGAGATGATTAAATGAAAGTGACAAGTACAGGTATTATTGATGGAATCATTGCCGATGAGTATGGAGCAAAAGGGACTCAATTTAATGAGAATGAGATGCCTTTATATTCGTTACCGTTAAAAATTGAAGATGCACCACAAGGTACGAAGTCTTTTGCCATTGTGATGGAAGATAAAGACGCAGTTCCAGTTTGTGGTTTTTCATGGATTCATTGGTTAGTCGCTAACTTAACGCGTGATGAATTATTAGCAGGTGAATCTCAAACAGCTACTGATTTTATTCAAGGTGTCAATAGTTGGATTAGCATTCAAGGAGATAATCAAAGTATTGAAGCCTCTAGTTATTATGGAGGAATGGCTCCACCCAATGCCCCTCATCTTTATGAGACACATGTTTATGCATTAGATACATTACTTGATTTAAAACCAGGATTTTATATGAACGAGCTTTATCGTGCGATGGACGGTCATATTTTAGATTGCTTCACATTAAAAGGAGAGTACTCAAACTAAAGGGAGTTTGTAGGGGAGACGTATGGAGAATTTAATTTTATCATTAAACGTAGTGCTACCACTGTTTTTAATGATTGTACTAGGATATGGATTAAAGGTTTTAAAGATTTGGGACACACATACGATTAATGGAATGAATACAGTGGTTTTCAAAGTATTTTTACCAGTGTTGTTATTTATTAACGTGTATCAAACAGACATCGCAGGAGTTTTTAATTTAAAACTCATGTTGTTTGCGATTTTCAGTGTGATACTTATTTTATTAATCACTTGGGGCATTATTTGTTTAATTGAGAAGGAAAATCCTAAGCGTGGTGTTTTGATTCAGGCTATTTTTCGAAGTAATTTTGTGATTTTTGGAATTCCAATTGCGACTTCTTTATGTGGGGCTGAATCGACAGGAGCAGCTGCTTTATTAGTTGCAGTTATTGTGCCGTTATTTAATGTTTTAGCGGTCATCACCCTCGAAACATTTCGTGGAAGTCGCATCCATGTGAGGAAAATTCTAAGAGGAATTGTCACGAATCCATTAATTATCGGGTCGCTACTCGGTCTGTTATTTTTGGCTATAGGCATTAAGTTACCATCGGCTATTGAGAAAACAATTAGCGATTTATCAAAGGTGACAACGCCATTGGCACTCGTTATTTTAGGAGCATCATTTACGTTTTCGAGCGTTCGAGGCAATTTAAGAAACTTGTGCATTGGATTACTTGGAAAATTGGTGTTAGCACCTGTTATCTTTTTACCCCTGGCGATTATGTTTGATCTTAAAGGGACGAGTTTAGCAATCTTACTTGCGATTTTTGGATCTCCTCCGGCGGTTTCGTCGTTTAGTATGGCGAAGCAAATGGATGGCGATGCAGATTTGGCAGGACAACTTGTTGTGTTTGGCTCGATGTTTTCGGTCCTCACGATGTTTATTTGGATTTTTATTTTGAAAGAGGGACAGTTTATTTAAGAGCTTTTGTCGATTCGTTCATATTTGATTACTTATCGTTCATAGGTTAGTAATACCTTGAATGAAGTAGGAGGAATGAAATATGAATATTAGAATGGCAACGCTTGAAGATGTAGAAACTTTACATAATCTGCATTTTGCCTTAAATCGTCATCGTCACAGTTTACAACCAACGAATTATCAAGGAAAAAGTATGGATGAGGAATGGATTGAGGAAAATATTAAAACTCGTTATCGAGATTATATTTTATTAGAGGTTGATAACGAGATTAAGGGAATGGCTTTAGTTGAAATTAAGGAGACGTATTCGGTTCCCGGAAGCGTGAAGTATAAGTATTTGGATTTGATGTCCTTTTATATTGTGCCTGAGCTTGATTTAAATTATTATGGTCACGAGTTGTTTACGGCAGTGCGCGCTTGGGGAAAAAAATATTTCTTATCATATATTCAATTACATGAGTTAATAAATGATGTGAAGATGGTTAATTTCTTGGCAAGAGAACAGTTAGCGGTCACTCAACAAACATTTAAATGCGTTATTTAAGATAGCGGTTCTGCGTAAGCAGGACCGTTTTTTTGTTGTTGTCATAAGTTATAGTATCTATTTAATCATTGAAAGGAGTGTTTTAAGTTGAAAAAGTGGATGGTATCTATTGTGGTGATGGTGAGTGTTATCTTAGGCTCTGATATAAAGGCATTAGCTTTGTCTCCGTCTAGTGATTTGAAATATAATGGAATTGATGTGAGTGAGTGGCAAGGTGATATTGATTTTGAGGCAGTTAAGGAATCTGGGGTTGAGGTGGTGTATATTCGAAGTAGTGAGGGTTTTGATTATGTGGATCAGCAGTTTGAGGCAAATGCCAAGAAGGCGAATGAAGCAGGGTTAAAAGTTGGTTTTTATCATTATGTGACAGCGATGAGTGTGGAGGAAGCAAAGAATCAGGCGTCTTTTTTTGTGTCACTTGTTGAAGATTATTCATATGATTGCCGGTTAGCGATGGATTTTGAGTCGTTTGGATTGTTGAATAATGAGGAGATTAATGAGGTTGGATTAGCGTTTATTCAAGAGGTTGAAGCTTTGAGTGGGAAAGAGGTCGTCGTATATAGTGATAGTTATAATGCGATTAACATTTGGAATGATGAGATAGCCAGCTATCCACTATGGGTAGCAGATTACGGGGGATCTGAGCCACAGGATAATGGAAAATGGTCCAACTGGGTTGGTTTTCAATATAGTGATGCAGGAGAAGTTAATGGGATTGAAACGAATTCAGTTGATTTAGATTATTTTACGGATGGTATTTTCTTATCTTCAGTTGAGGTTTCAAAACCTGAGATTCCGTCTCAACCACAGACGACGTTTGATTATGTGGTGAAAGCAGGGGATACGTTGTGGGCGATTGCGAATAAATACGGTACGACGGTTTCTGAATTGGTAAAGTTGAATGATATTAGTAATCCTAATGTGATTTATGTCGGAGAAGTATTACAAATGCCAGGTGAATCGAGTGGAGTTGAAACGACTGAATATACAGTGAAAGCAGGGGATACGTTATGGGCGATTGCGAATAAATACGGTACGACGGTTTCTGAATTGGTAAAGTTGAATGATATTAGTGATCCTAGTGTGATTTATGTCGGGGAAGTATTGCAAATGCCAGGTGAATCGAGTGGAGTTGAAGCGACTGAATATACAGTGAAAGCAGGGGATACGTTGTGGGGGATTGCGAATAAATACGGTACGACGGTTTCTGAATTAGTGAAATTGAATGATATTAGTAATCCTAATGTGATTTATGTTGGGGAAGTATTACAAATTCCAGGTGAATCGAGTGGAGTTGAAGCGACTGAATATACAGTGAAAGCAGGGGATACGTTGTGGGGGATTGCGACTAAATATGGTACAACGGTTTCCGAATTAGTGAAGTTGAATGGGATCACTAATCCTAATATGATATATGTTGGGAAAGCGTTATATCTTAATTGAAATAATACATTCTTTTTTGTCGGTTTTTATGACGTTATTACGTGAATTGTTGTTTTGTTTTTTTTATGGTGATATGATGGTGGGGAATATGCTTTATTGTAGCAGAGTAGGGAGTTACATTTTAGGTGTTTATTTTGATAAACTATCTTTTAAATCATAACTTACAATTTTAAAAGACCTATTTATTTAGTGCTAACTTTTTAGAAGCTAAGAGACGTAGACAACAGGGGATGGTTGTCTAAAATTTATATATTGAGGTGGATTATTTTGCAGAGGATTTTATTCGTCCTTCTCCTTTTGGGAACACTCGTTGGAATCGGTATTCATCATAAGGAAACAACAGAATCGTTAGAGTTAAGTGAGTTTATTGAGAATTTAGATCATCAGCTCATGAGTCTAACCCCAGATGTGTTAGTAAGCTATGAGAAAGAGGTCATTGAGAGGCTCGATGACATTAAAAATCGGAATGAATTAAAAAAAGCTTATTCTTATCTAGCATATGTGAACTTTTATCAAGGAGAGTATGAAGAATCAAATAATTACTTTGTAAAGGAATTATCTATTGGAAAAAATCAACCTGAAGAAGTAGAAGCAATCGTATTGATGGGGATTTCTAAAAATTATTTATATCTTGAGAATAATCCTAAATCAGATGAGTATTTTGAATACGCTAAATCTCTTGCTATTAAGAGTGAGAATGATCAGTTGTTAGCGCTGATTTATCAGATGCGAGCTGAAGATTACATTAATCTACTTGTGAATACTAATCAAGCAGTCCAATTATTACAAGAGTCTATAGAACTTAGTTCAGATGTTTATCAAAATATTATGAGTTGCTTAATCTTAAAGAATCTTTATTTAGGAACTTTACAGATAGATTTATCGAATCAGTATGCCCTAAAAGCTATCACCCTTGCTCAAACTTATGGCTATGAAGACTTACTAAGTTGTGGCATTAGTAGTTTAGTTATTAATGAGTATCTCAATGAATCTTATACGAATGTGATTTTGATTTATGAAGATTTAATTGTGGCAAGGCAAGAGGAAATTCCTTTTTATATGTTCGGGCTGTATATTTATAGTATTGCTAACGAGCACGGGATTGAGAAAGCCTTAGAGTTGATTGAAGATGAAAGAGTTAACTCAGTATTAGAAGAAAGTGAATATGAAGAGGGCTACAAGTCAATCATTAGAGCCAAGTTATATATTGAGGATGGACAAAAGGAAAAAGCATTAGAACAATTATTGGCAGCCGAATTTGAGGCGGAGGGGAACTATGAAATTCAGTCTCTAAATGTTTTTAAAAATAAGCTCTATGGTGACATTAAGTTCGAGGGGCAAGAATTGATTGATTTTTATACAGATTTTTATGAAGAGGTAATGAAAGGGGATATTGATTCGGTATTAAGAATTTTATTGTTAAAGGATATCATTCAAAAAAATCTTGAGTTAGAAAATTATGAACAAGCTTTTTACTTTGCAAGTCAAATCCCTACCCCATTAAAATCAGAAAGTTTGATTCAAATTAATTTGATTGAAGAAAATCTTAAAAATACGATGAGTGATAAAGTTGACGATAAGAATCCATCCTTAATAATAGGCAGATGGATTCTTGTTGGGGGATTACTCGCAACGATTTTGTTTGTCTGTTATAATAAAAAACGAAAAAGTTTACGTTCTAAAAAACAAGACTTACCTGATAAAGAGATGGAAGCTTTAACGTTACAACAGTTATATGATCAATGCTCGGAGAAATATCCAAATGGAAGTGTTTTTGTTGTTGATTTAGATAATTTTAAAAAGTTCAATGAGACATATGGATATATTGCTGGAGATCAGGTGATTGAGCAAGTATTTGAGTTAATTAAGAGTGAGTTTAAAGAAGGATTGTTGACGAGACATAATGGACAACAGTTTATTATTGTGACACAAGATGATAAAATGAGAGCAGCACAGCGTGCACAACAATTGATTGATAAAACATATGCTTTAAATATTGAGCATGTGACGAATTTAAGAGATTTACGTATGACGTTAAGTGTGGGAATTGTTTGTGGTAATTTAGATTCACCGATTAATTTAGATAAATATCTAAAAAAAGCACAGGATTTAGTCTTAATCTCAAAAGAAAAAGGAAAAAATAGGTTGACGATTTAAACTTGAATTAGGTATAGTTTGCTTGTTAAAATGTTAACTTAGGAGAGTTTGCGGATTAATGGTGGTGAAATAATGTATAAAATTGCAATTTGTGAAGATTCGCGAATTCAAGCAGTTGAGTTAATTGACAGTTTAAAGGCTTATGGAAGTGAGTGTAGAATTAAGTTTGAGATTGATTATTTTGGATGTGGTGAAGATTTTTTAGAAAAAGATTATTTTGAATATGATGTCATCTTTCTAGATGTTGAGATGCCTAGGATTAATGGGATAGAAGTGGCCAAAGAAATTAGAAAAACGTGTCCTAAAAGTAAAATCATTTTTGTTACAGCTTATGAACATTATTGGCCAGAAGGATATAAGGTCATGGCATCAAGATTTTTAATCAAACCGTTAAAGCAGGATGAATTAACTGAAGCGTTGACTTCCTTAATTGAAGAATTAAATACTGCAAAAAAATATATTTCTGCTCGTAGTGAAAGGGCATTAGAGAAAGTATTAATTGAGGATATCACTTATTTAGAAATATCAGGTCGAAAAGTCTTAATTCATACACCTGAAGCAATCTATACAAGTAGCTATAATTTAAATAGTTGGTATCATCGTTTAGCGATTCATCATTTTGAATATACCCATTCAAGTTATTTAGTAAATTTAAAATATGTAAAATTAGTTGCTCGGGATAAAGTGACATTGACAACAGGTGAAGAAGTTTATATGTCATTAAGGAAATATAAAGGTTTTAAAACGAGTTTTGTTCGTTATATTAGTCAACCTTAATAAAAACGCCCCTTGAGAGCAATGGGCGTTTTTTTTTGTTTAGAAAGGATGATAAGAATGCAAAAAAACAACTCGGAAAAGCGAATTTACCTTAATGCTATTCTTATCATTGGGATCGTCGTTTTTGGTTTAATATGGATTTATATTAGGATTATGCAGGTGGCTTATCAAAACAATATTAATTGTTTAACGGAATCTTTAATTGAAGTGGAACAAAGTAAATTGAAAAATGATGTTAATGAGTTGATGATTAGAGTGAATATTGATTTTGATTATCTGATTGAAGATTATAATAAATCGTTAAATGTTGTCGATTCAATCCTCCATGAATATATCATTGAAAAATCTAAACAAGACGAGGATATTATGGAGATGTTTATTTTTTTAACTTCTGTCTACAAAGATTTACAAATTAGGGTCTACGATCAACACAATCAAACCGTGGTAGCTGAATTTAAACAAAATAATATGATACTTGCACAGGATATCCTGTATAGTGATTTATTCTTTGATCTTGCACTATGGAGGCAGCATATGGTGCAAGAGAATCGGTATATTGTAATTATTGGGATTTCAGATTCCGATTTAAAGACAATGTATAAAGGAATGTTAAAAGACGCGTTCGACGAAAATCCTAATTTAACATCGATTTACACCTTAATCGAAATTGTTGATTATAAAGGTGGAGATAAATTTGCTAAAGTCATTCAAGGGATAAGTGTCTCACCAAGTTGTGCAAGACAAGGATGCTATATTAATACAACCTATCAAGATGATAGGGGACGTTATGTTTTAAAAGAAATGCTAGAGGGGCTAAAGGATAATGGAACTTATTTTGGTTATGTTCAAAACAATGACAATCAGGATATGTTATATGCTGAGTTGTATGCTCCGTATGATTTAGTTGTGTTAACTAGTACCCCCATGAAAGATTTTTATCAGCAAACAATGTCTGAATTTAAGGCTTTTGAACAAAATTTTGAAACCCAGATTCATGTTGCAATAGGAATTGCGTGTGCTTCATTTATCATCGCTATATTAGGTGGGATTGCAACGTTTAAGTACATGAAATCAAAGGAAATTGAGAACGAACGTGAACAAAATCGGATGATTATCGAGCACAACAAGGTACTATTAAGAAAGAATGATCAAATTAATCAGCTAGCTCATGATATTAAAAATCATCTTATTTGTATAAAAGGTTTTATTAATCAACAGACACCGGAAGAGGCAAGTCATTATATTGATAGTGTTTATGAAGATTTGAATCAGTTGTCGTCGATTGTGATTACGGGAAATCGATTGGTAGATATTATTTTGAATGATAAGATTTCTCAGATGAAGAAAATAGGCATTACCTTTACGAAACGGATTGAACACGTGTCACTAGATTTTGTGGATTTTAAAGAGATGACGATTATTTTGACGAATATGCTTGATAATGCGATTGAGAGTTGTGAGAAAAGTGAACAAAAGGAAATTCAATTTACGATTTCTTCTTTTAATCAGACGTATATCATCATCAAGGTGGTGAATAGTTGCGATGTGGCCCCTATTATTTCAAAGGGAAAATTGAAAAGCACAAAGACTCAAAAGGGTCAGCATGGTTATGGAGTTGAAAATATTAAACGCGCTGTGGCTAAGTATAATGGAAGTACATATTTTGATTATGATGAGTGTCGTCATCAATTTGTATTTTCAATTACATTAGAAAAGCCACAATAATGGATAAAATCGGGTGAATGTAATCATTTACCCGATTTTTTTAAAGAAGTATCCATATTGATGTTAAAATGGAATAAATTAGGAACACATATTGATGTATTTTGTTAGAAATGTTAAGATAATAAAAGATGTTTTTTGTATAATTTTGTAATAAATATAACAGGCAATATGGAATTAAATCATTTGAAATCTGATTTATTAGGCGAGGAAAGCAATGAGACTTAAGTTCATGTCAATTTTTAACTCGATGTGCATCTTTTTATAGATCAGTATCATTGGAATTTAAAATGTCCCCATCCTAGCGAAGCTAGGTGTGATGTGCTCATGGGATTGTTGACATTGGAGAAGGGGGTGTTTGATTGAAGATAAAATATTTAAAGGGATCAATTAAAATAATGACTGCACTTTTATGCTTATGTTTTGTTTTTATACTGATAGAATGGAACCGTCCAACGGTTACAAAGGAAGTTGTTAATCAAATTGACCATTTTTCTATTTATTTATGGGAAGAAAATCAAGTCGAGGAATACAAGTCTAAGATTTTAGCTGAATTATCACAGATGACAAGAAGATCAGATCTTCAAAAAGGATTTTATGCACTTGGCTTTTTAGAGGCTTTAGATGGGAATTTTGAAGAATCAACTCAGTATTATTTAAAAGCCTTAAGTATTGGGGAAGATTCAAGTTCAACTATTTGTATTAATTTATATAAAGAGTTGGCTTATAATGCCCTAGCTTTAAATGATGAAGTAAGTGCTAAGTATTATTTTGAGTTAGCAGAAAAAAATGTTTCAAAATTTTATATGACAAAACTTAAATCAAGTCTTTATCGACGTTTTTCTCAAGGAATCGTTGATTTTTCTAGTAATCCCCAGTCTAGTATCCCACTACTAGAATTTGTGATAGATAAAAATGTGAATGAGTATGATTATTTAGAAGCTCATCGCTTATTAACTAATGTTTATCTGCTTAGTGGATATTATGAAAAGAGTATCATGTACTTACTGGATGCATATAGGGTGAGTGTATGGAATGATTATAAAATTATTCAAGAGGAAGTTTCAATTAAGCTAGGACAAGCTTATTTTTTAAATGGGGATTATGAACAAGCTATTTCAATTTTAGAAAGTCTTTTTCCAAGAAACAAAAAAGACGATTTTATCTCATATATTCCTCAGCTTGTAGAATCTTATCGGGTGGTTCAGGGATACGATAAAGCAATTGAATTTTTGAATGATTATGTGAGTCAATTATCTGTTGAATCATCAGAATGGTTAGACTTTTGGTATACATGGATTCGTGCTAGTTTAGCGATTAATGAAGGAAAAGTTGCAGAAGCAAATGACCTTATTCAACACTTGGATAAAGTTTATACAAGTAACGAGGAGTTTCAAGAGACAACATTGTATCTTTGGAAAGAGAAAGTTGAATTAGATTATTTAGTGCAAACTGGAATAAGAAATCAAGAAATTGCAGATAGATATGACCAATTATATAAAGAAATTGTTGATTCAGAAATTTATGTCACAGCTAAGGTCAATTTATTGGAGCAGGTGGTTAAACAGAGTATTGAGATTAATAATTATGAATTAGGATATCAATATCTAAATGAAAGATTATGCAATTTTAAAAGTACTGATATTAAAAATGATTCCTTTAATATTAGTGAATTTTATGAGATGACATTAGATCAGATTAAACAAAATCAGATCATGATGAAATTAATCGTGAGTATAATAGGTACCCTATTGGTTGGGGGTGTAGGAGTTCTTATTTTTATTATTTTCAAGAAGCAATCTCGAATTAAAGCTTTATCGAATGAGATTAAAGCGAAGCAAGATGTGGATACATTAACGAACACCTTAACGAAAGAAGCGTTGTATGACTGTCTTGAAGTTCATATGGGTCAAGATGATTTATTGAATTTTATGGTGATTAATATTGATGATTTTAAACGTTATAATGAGGTATATGGTTATCTAACTGGAGATAAGGTGCTTCAAAAGCTAGCTCAGTTAATTAAGACAACTTTCCCGGAGGCTTATGTGGCAAGACATGCAGGGCATCATTTTATTGTCGTTTCACCTAATAATCGTTCAGCTTGTTTATTGAAATTGGAGTATTTATTAGAAAAGATGTATGATGAAAATATAGAGAATACATCTAATCTAGTCGATGGACGTGTGATGATTAGTGCAGGATTATCGACTGGTAAAGTATTAACCAAATTACAGGTTGATCAACATATTAATGATGCGACTTATAAATTAGAGTTATCTAAAAAACGTGGATCAAATAAGGTGACAGTCTAAAAAAGAATGGGGGGGGCTATCCTAGCGAAGCTAGGTTTCCTCTTGAAGAAAGGGATCATCCATTTCACAGATCATATTAAAGCTATGTAGTCAAAAGGCTCATAGCTTTTCTTTATTTTTAACCATGGGATATTATTTGAAGGGTTGTTTGTGTGTTTAAAATAGACTACAGTAGTAATTAGAGATGTGAGAATTAACGGGAGGGATTTCGATGAGTCCATTTAAAGCATTGGAGTTAAAAAACTTATCATTAATCAATCGTTTTGTGCGCTCCGCCACACACGATTATGCTCAAGAATGTAATGGATTGATGAGTGATAAACAGTTAGAAATATATGAGGAATTAGCGAAAAACCAGGTGGGATTAATCATGACGGGACATCTTTATGTTTCGAAAGAAGGACGTGCGAGTGAGGATCAAAATGCCATTGATTGTGATGCTGTTATTCCAAGGTTAAAAGAAGTCGTCGACGCTGTTCACCAGTATGATAGTAAGTTTATTGCACAACTTGCGCATGCAGGAGCAAAAGCAAGGGTAGCACAACCAGTTGGACCTTCAGAATTATGGCTACGGGGAGATACGCCTTCTTTGGCATTAACGCATGAAGGGTTGAAAAGCATTCGCCACGCTTTTATTGATGCCGCAAAACGCGCAAAAGAAGCGGGATTTGATGGCGTACAGGTTCATATGGCTCACGGTTATCTATTAAGTGAATTCATTACGCCCCAACATAATTTAAGACAGGATGAGTATGGTGGGAGCGTGGAAAATAGATTCAGGTTCCCACGCGAAATCATATTAGGAATCAAACAAGCTTGCGGAGAAAATTATCCAATATTTATAAAAATCAATAGTAATGTTGAACTAAATGACGAAGCGTATGAATCAGATTTACTTTATATGCTCAATGAACTTGAAACTCTAGGAGTGGAAGCAGTCGAACTAAGCGGATGCGACTTTGGCAAGAAAAAATATACCGATCACAATTACTATTTAGAACGTGCCTCAAGACTAGCAGAATTAACAACTGTTCCATTAATCTTAGTGGGAGGGATTCGAACCTTATCTGATATTGAGCACGTTTTGCAAAATGGAATCGCCATGGTTTCATTTAGTCGTCCTTTTATTTGTGAACCAAATCTCGTTAGACAATTAAAAGCAGGCCATCAATCAAAGTGTGTCTCATGTAATTGTTGTTATGGTCTTTATTATCGTGAAGGTAGACGCTGTATTCGAATGAAATAAAAAAAACCTGATAAAAAATTTTATCAGGATTTTTTGTGTATAATTATAAAAAATATTGTTATATTGTGGAGAAATATGGTACCTTTGTGATAGAAGTGAATTGGATTGGGTTTGAATAGGGGAGAGATGGTTTTGAAGTCAAAATCTTTCAAAGCAATATTAATTTTTTTTATTATCGTGACTGTCATATGTATAGGTTTAGCTGTTGATTATTTAACATTACCTCCTATGACGAAAGATTTTTTGAATAAAATAGGGACAATTCAGGAAGATGATTTAAAAAATAATCTTAAATTTTATAGGGATAAAATTCAACAAGAAGTTAAAGGAACCGGACACCGTGACGCGTTAAAACACAGCTATTTTTCTTTAGGTTATATTGAATCATTAAATGAAGATTATAATCAATCAAATGATTATTATTATCGAGCATTAAGCATAGATAGCCTGCATTGTGATACTTTATGTGGAATGGTCTATCGGGAGTTAAGCTTTAATGCGATTCATCAAGGGCAAATCGAAAAAGGATTTGAGTATTATAATTTAGCGCTTCAAGCTTTTAAAGACGATGAAGCAGAAGTTATGAGTTTGAATTATCGATTTTCACAGGCCTTAGATTATACAAAAGATTACAGGGCACAAATTATAAAAATATTGGAGTCTAATAAAACTAAAAAACAAGAACCATTTCAAGAAATTCAAAATTTAAGGTTATTAGCTAAAATTTATTTGTTTTCTGCCCAATACAGTAAAAGCATTAACTATCTGTTAGATGCTTTTGAAGTATCTGTTTGGAACGACTATAAAAATCTCCAGCGGGCGATTACGATTGAATTAGGAAACGCCTATTTTTTAAATAAAAATTATGAAGAAGCAGTTGAAACGCTATATCCCTGTTTGCTAAGATGGGGAGATGTTGATTTAAACATTTATTTTGAGCAGCTAGCTAAATCTTTACGAATGGTTTATGGATATGATCATGCCATTGAGTTTTTGAATCAACACAGCGAGAGTGTTAAAAATTTGATGACTGATCATGAAATTTGGTTACAGTTTTGGGTAGAATTATTACAAGCAGAATTGTCAGTTTTTGAAAATAAACCAGAGATTGCAAGGATTTATCTTAATCGAGCACAAGCTATTTACGAAAAAAATGCGACCAGTCTTCATGCGATGTTAAATTATTGGATAGAAAAAATAGACTTAGATATTTTGGTCTTAAAAGGTGAAAAAAGTGATCAAATCCTTGAGCAGTATATTGACTTGTATAAAAAAATTGCATCTTCTGACATATATTTTATTAGTAAAATTAGTTTGCTAGATGAAATTATAAATCAAAGTTTAAAGCTTAATCATTATTCATTGGCTTATGATGCGATGAAGAGTCGTGCTCAGATTGTTGATAATGAATTACTTGATGATGACCTGATTGATTTAAATGAGATTTATCTTAAAACGAAAGAAGAGAGACAAAATCGAAATGTAAGCAAAAGGATTGTTTTATTCTTTATGATATCAATCACAACAATGGGCATAGGGTCGATTGTGTATTTAATATCCAATCATAAAAAGAGAATACTAGATTTAGTGACAGAAGTCGAAGCTCAAAAAGATTTTGATTCTTTGACCCATACTTTAACGAAGTCTGCTCTATATAACAGATTAGAAAAATATTTCGGGCAAGAATTGACGTTTACCGTTGTTCAGTATGATGATTTAAAGCGATATAATGAAGTTTACGGATACTTAAATGGCGATCATATTATTAGAATATTGTCGAATCAAATTAAAAACACCTTTACTCAAGAGTATATTTCCCGTCATTCGGGGCATTTCTTTATTATTGTTTCCACTGACTCTAAAGAAAATTGTGTTCTTAAAGTAAAAAAACTTTTACAGATGATATATGACTTGAATATTATCAATACACTTGTTTTAGAGCATAGGCGAATGACGGTTAGTGCAGGATTAAGTAGCGGCATCATTCACTCTAAGCAGGATATCGACCACTATATTAAAGTAGCGTCACATCATTTAGAAGTTTCAAGACAAAGAGGATGTAATACCTTTACTGTATAAAAGTATGGATAAATCAACTACAAAAATCTTTTTTTATGATGAATTATCAATATAAGTGCGACACTTGCTCATGAAATAATTCGGATGAAGTTTTCCAACCTAAACATTTTCGTGATCGATGATTAATCAGGTAGACCGCCTTGAAAACTTTGGTAAATTGTATTAAAGAGATTTTTGAAAATGAATATATTTCACGTCATTTGGGCAATCAATTTATTATTGTGTCGTATCATTCAAAGGAAGCATGTGTTCCTAATTTAATGCATTTAATGCAAACAATCTACGATTTAAATATTGAAAATTCAACCGATTTAAAAGATAGACGTCTGACGATTAGTGCAGGGATTAGCAGTGGCATCCTAGATTCAGAAGAGGCAATCGATCAACAAATTAAGTTGGCAACGAACAACTTAGAAAAATCAAGACAGCGTGGTAATAATAAGTTTACAACCTCTTCAATTTAAATAATAGATGAAAACCTGTAGCTATAGCTATGCATCCTATTAATCGTGTCGCCGATCGTGCACAAAAAAGATGAGGGTTTAAATTTCTACTTCAATCACTGACAGAAATATATGGGAAAAATTCAAAATGGGGGTTCACAAAATAATAAATTGATGTTATATTAGTTATCAATAAGGGAGTAGTTCACACCAAATGTTGATTTTGGTGAGACATGGTCAACAATCGCGAGGAGGTCCCTTGTATTTGATTTATGTCATAAATCAAGTGCTTGGGCAATACTAAATGATAGTAGGGTAGTTCCTCTGGTCATGTCGTGAAGGACGTAGCTTAATTCATCTTTTTATGATTTTGCTAACGACTTCATTAAACGAGACTTATTAGAAGTAATCGGACTTTTAATAAGGCTCATACTATTTTTTGCTTGATTTGTATCGTCAATCAAATTTAAACGAGCTTTATTAAAAGGAGTTAAGCTTTTAATGAGGCTCGTTTTTTTGTTGCCAAAAATACGAGTTCTCATGTTATCCATCTCACAGCAAACATCGAAATAAACTGGTAATAAAGAATTCTCATCCTCAATATGATTAAGAGAAACGGTTATACATTTAAGAAGGGTGAGTGAACCAAGAGTGGATTTAATGATTGAATTTATGACGCAGTACGGACTCGTCGCCATGTTTTTATTTATAATTTTAGAATATGCGTGTCTCCCACTTCCAAGTGAAGTGATTCTACCACTGTCAGGAGCCATGGTTTTAGCAAGTGGAGATTCAATTATGCTTGCGATTTTAATCAGTATTATGGCTGGTTTAATAGGCTCAATGATTTGTTATAGTATCGGATATACAGGTGGAAACGCAGTGATCGATCGAATGATGAAAAAGTATCCGAGTACACGAAAAGGAATTGAATCAACACGTCAGTTTTATGCAAAGTATGCAACTTATTCAGTAGGACTTGGACGTGTCATTCCGTTATTTAGAACCTATATTTCCTTTATCGCAGGAATCACGAAACAACGTGTCAGTACTTTTTTACTTGCTTCAACATTAGGAATTGCGGTATGGAATACGTTACTGATGGGGCTTGGTTATTGGTTAGCAGATGAATGGAAAAATGTCATGGGATATTATGATTCAGGTAAATGGATTCTTTTATTACTTGGCTGTGCCGTCATCGGACTTTTAATTTTAAAAAAGAGCCGCCAAAAAGAAGCATAGAACTTATCGGTTCAGTCAAACAGTTGGATGATTATTTTATTGTTGCGATGATTTTGAAAAGAGATGGATAAAAAGTTTAACCTTTAAAACCTTGCACGGGTGAGGGCTTCTTCACCATTAGTGGGATGGTTTGTCCTTTTAAAATTCAGTGTATGTTAGGATACGAGGAGGAATTAAAGTGGAGAAAAAGGTTTATGAGCAAGGGATTGAAGAAGTATGTTCTCGCTATCGAACATCTCATTTAGGTTTAAGTGAGGAAGAAGCGATTAAACGTCTTGAGCAATATGGGCCAAATCAATTGCTTGAGGAAAAAGAAGAATCTGTCTTCATGGTATTTATTTCGCAATTTAAGGACCTTTTAGTTCTAATCTTAATTGCGGCAGCTGTTATTTCAATGCTTTCGGGTCATTTAGAAAGTGCCATCGTTATTTTAGTTGTCATTTCATTAAATGCGATTTTAGGTACCGTGCAAACAGTTAAGGCACGTCAATCGTTAAAAAGTTTAAAGGCTTTATCTACACCGCAGGCAAAAGTCATTCGTGGTGGAATCAAGCAAGAAATTCCATCGACTGAATTAACGATTGGGGATATTTTATTACTTGAAGCGGGAGATGTTGTCAGTGCTGATGCACGCTTAATTGAAGCTTACAGTTTACAAGTTAATGAAAGCTCCCTAACCGGTGAATCGGTGAGTGTTGATAAAAGTACAGCGATGATTGAGAAACAAGATTGTCCTCTTGGAGATCAAATTAATATGGTTTTCTCGAGCGGTCTTGTGACTTATGGTCGTGGAACTGCGATTGTCACAAACGTTGGGATGGAGACCGAGATTGGTAAAATTGCCACGATGATGAATGAAACAGAAGCGCGTAAAACACCACTTCAACGTAACTTAGATAATTTCAGTAAAAAGTTATCATTCGTCATTATTGGAATCTGTATCTTTGTTTATATTTTAAACGATTTACAAGGAGCAACGACACTTGATGCCATGATGTTTGCTGTAGCTTTAGCGGTTGCCGCAATACCAGAAGCATTAGCATCCATTGTAACGATTGTTTTAGCGATTGGGACACAAAAAATGGCGAAAGAAAATGCCATCATCAAAAATTTAAATAGCGTGGAAAGTTTAGGGTCAGTGTCTGTGATTTGTTCAGATAAAACAGGGACGTTAACCCAAAATAAAATGATTGCACAACAAGTTTATGTCAACCATCATTTAGTCGATGCAGATGGGTTAAATCCACATCAAGAAGCGGATCACTTATTAATTTTAGCGTGCGGTCTTTGTAATGATTCCACGACAACAGCTGATCAGCGAATTGGAGATCCAACAGAACTTGCTTTAGTTGATTTACTTGAAAAATATCAAATGGATGAATTAGATTTACGTCAAGAATATACGAGATTATCAGAACTACCATTTGATTCTGATCGTAAAATGATGAGTACACTTCAAGTAGTGGGTGGTGAGTATACGATGTTTGTTAAAGGGGCAACCGATGAATTAATCAAACGTTGTACCTCTGTATTAACACCAGATGGAATTTTTGATTTCACACCAGAACAAATTGAGAAAATTGAACAAACGAATCAACAGTTTGCAGAGCAAGGACTTCGAGTACTTGGGTTTGCGATGAAAACACATGATGATTCGGCTCTAACACTTGAGGATGAGTACGATTTAACCTTCCTTGGATTGATTTCATTGATGGACCCTCCTCGTGTTGAAAGTGCAGAGGCGGTAGCGGACTGTTTACAGGCTGGAATTAAGCCAATTATGATTACAGGGGATCATAAAGTAACCGCAAAAAGTATTGCGAAGCAAATTGGAATTTATCAAGAGGGGGATCTTGTTTTAGACGGAAACGAACTCGATGCGATGTCTGATACCGAGTTACATGAAAAGTTAGAACATATTTCAGTGTATGCCCGTGTTGCTCCGGCTCATAAAATCCGTATTGTACAAGCTTGGCAAGAGCTTGGACATTTAGTCGCAATGACAGGGGATGGTGTGAATGATGCGCCAGCACTTAAAGCGGCTGATATCGGAATTGCGATGGGAATTACCGGAACAGAAGTTTCAAAAGATGCGGCTTCTATGATTTTAACGGATGATAATTTTGCAACGATTGTGAAGGCGATTATGACGGGTAGAAATGTGTATGCCAATATTAAAAATACAATCAAGTATTTATTATCAGGGAATTTCTCGGGAATTTTATGCGTCTTATTTGCAACGTTATTTGCTTTACCGGTACCCTTTTACTCAGTGCATTTATTATTTATTAACTTAGTGACAGATAGTTTACCAGCTATCGCGATTGGAATGGAGAAATCGACGCGTAATTTATTACAGGACAAACCACGTCATCAAAAAGAATCGATTTTGGATAAAGACACCATGATTCAAATCGGATGGCAAGGAGCTTTAATCGCGGTGTTTACGATGATTGCTTACTTCATTGGACTTCAGGAAAGTCATGGATTGGCAGCAACACTTGCATTTGCAACGCTTTGCTTAGCGCGTTTATTCCACGGATTTAACTGTCGTGGACGTGAGTCAATCTTCAAACTTGGATTGTTTACTAACAAGTATAGTATCGGGGCATTCGTTATTGGATTTGGGCTATTAAATTTAATCTTATTAAATTCAGCTTTAAATTCATTATTCATGGTCACTGACATTACGTTATCTCAACTTGGAATCATCTACATCCTTGGATTTATGCCAACGTTAATGATTCAAATTGTGAGATTATTTAAACGATAAAAACATCATGCAGGAATGTGTTACATATCATATTAGTAGCGTGACAGGCGAGGATAAGGTTTCGTTACATTTAAAAGGTGATTCTTTCTAGGAATCACCTTTTTGTTCCTTATTATCATAGTATTTTGAAAAAAATGTAGCGGATCAGGTATCTTTTAACTGAAAAATCCATATAATGTATTAGATGCGTGAAAGGTATGGTTTCACCAATAAAACAAATTCCTGAGCAGAATTTAAT
>NZ_AEXQ01000052.1:0-661 GCF_000191865.1 Turicibacter sp. HGF1 | reverse complement strand
TTTATCCGTACATTCACAAAAGAAATTAAATGAAATTGCGATGAAATATAATCGTGTACCCAGAAGATCTTTAAACTATTACACACCAGAAGAAATCATGAAAAAAGCAACTGGATTAGATTCACTCCTTCCAATTGCTTAGTTTGTGATGAATAATTGTCTGATTTAAATTGACAACTCAGGATTCAAAAAATTTCTAGTGGACTATGAGTGACACATTAAGATTTATCTTTTCGATATTGCTTTAGCTCATTACATTGTAACAGGAGAGAAACGTGATGTCTCTTTTTTTTGATGCCATGAAAAAAGACGTTCCTTCATCAGCATCATCAAATATGATAGAATCGATGAACTTCAGTGCTACTTTTGTTATAGCAATGAAAAAGAGGCCACAAGGACCTCTCTGGGCTAAAAAAATAATAATTATAACGATGTAAAAGGGTAATAGTTAATTAGTGTTAGGTGGACCACTTGATAATGGTCGATTATAATCTTATTATATTTAGGTAAAAAAAAGAAAGAATAAGGTGTAAAAGATGTCTCTTAATGTTGAAAATCACTTTGTATTCTAGTATTTAAATTTTTATGACGAATTGTCAATACAAATGCGACAGTTTCTCATGAAATAGCTCGAATGAAGTTTTCCACCCTAAACATTTTA
>NZ_AEXQ01000053.1:0-13261 GCF_000191865.1 Turicibacter sp. HGF1 | reverse complement strand
TTTTTTGTTTAATGAATAGGCCCTGCTTTTTATTCCCATGTTTTGCTTTTCCTTGGATTTCTGGTACAGGTGGCATATCATTTTTAGGATGTTTTTGTTTTTTGTTACTTTCAGTTCCATGTGGTTCACTTGGATCTGGACGTTTCATACCTGCTTTTGCCATATTTATCACCTTTCTTTCATTCTTATTATGAACTGATTTTCGGCGCATATGCTCGCTTCAAATTAAAATTTTTTTGAAAATTTTGCTACTCTCTTATACCCTTTCCATCTCTTCAATCTTGTCGAATTTTAACTTTTTAAAACTCTTTTTATCACGCAACTTGTCCCTTTATTTCGTTAGCGTTATGATAAATTTGAGAGATTAATCTCTGCTAATCTACGATGATTTTTAAGAAGAGGGGAATTGTGTGATGAAAAAAGTGATTTATTCACCAACTAAATACATTCAAGGGCCAAATGAGTTAGCACATATATGTGATTATGCAATGGATTTAGGCATTTCTGGCGCGTATGTCATTGTTGACCCATTTATTTTATCTCATTATGAAGAGACGATTCAAACCAGTTTCAAACGACAACAAATAGCTATTCACCTAGATGCTTTTAATGGGGAATGTAGTAAAACAGAAATTAATCGAATCATTGAAAATGTCAAAAAAGGAAACCTAAATGTGATCATCGGAATTGGAGGGGGAAAAACACTCGATACGGCAAAAGCCGTTGCTTATTTCTCAAATTTACCTGTTATAATTGTTCCAACCATTGCTTCTACTGATGCACCTTGTAGTGCCCTATCTGTTCTTTATACAGATGCAGGTCAATTTGACCGCTATTTATTCTTAAAAACAAATCCGAATGTTGTGATTGTTGACTCACTTGTTATTGCACAGGCTCCATCTCGTTTACTAGTTTCAGGTATGGGAGATGCCTTGGCCACTTATTTTGAAGCTCGTGCTTGTCATCGTTCCAATGCCTTAACGATTGCAGGTGGCACTTGTTCACTTGCAGCCTTAACGTTAGCAAAACTTTGTTATGAAACGTTATTAGTTGATGGTTATCAAGCAAAGTTATCTGCAGATCATCATGTTAATTCTAAAGCACTCGAAAATATCATTGAAGCAAACACTTATTTAAGCGGTGTTGGTTTTGAAAGTGGAGGACTCGCCGGTGCTCACGCGATCCATAATGGTTTAACAGTCTTAAAAGAAAGTCATCACATGTATCATGGTGAAAAAGTAGCCTTTGGGACACTCGTTCAACTCGTGCTAGAAAATGCGCCAAAAGAAGAAATCGATGAAGTGTTAACTTTCTGTCGTCAACTAGGCCTCCCAACCTGCTTAAAAGACCTTGGAATTACAAATCCAACAGAAGATCAACTGATGGCAGTTGCAACAGCAAGCTGTGACCCACAAGATACGATTCATCATATGCCATTTGAAGTCACTCCAATCGATGTCTATAGTGCTATTTTAATTGCAGATCGTCTAGGTGCTCAGTTTGCCTAACAATCATAAAAGGAACTCAGATTTTAACTTGAGTTCCTTTATTTTTTATTCAAAAAATTTAACTAAGTCTTCCTCAACGGATGAAATACCACCAATTTCAAACGTTTGAACTAAAAAGTCCACAATATTTGGTGATAAGAAAGCAGGTAACGTAGGACCTAAATGAATCTTTTTCACACCTAATGATAAAAGAGCTAATAAGACAATGACGGCTTTTTGTTCATACCATGCAATATTATAAACAATCGGTAAGTCATTAATATCTTCAAGTCCAAATGCTTCTTTTAATTTTAGGGCAATGACGGCTAATGAATAAGAATCATTACATTGGCCTGCGTCAAGCACACGAGGAATTCCATTGATTGTTCCAAGATTTAGCTTATTATAGCGATATTTCGCACATCCCGCTGTTAAAATAACAGAATCGTCTGGAAGGGCGCTAGCAAAATCTGTATAATACTGACGCTCTTTATGACGTCCATCACACCCAGCCATGACAACGAAATGCTTAATCTCTCCTTTTTCAACCGCTGAAATAATCTCAGATGCTAACGTCATCACTTGATGATGAGCAAATCCTCCTACAATTTCTCCTTGTTCAATCGCTTTAGGTGCTTCACATGTTTTAGCCAGTTCAATGACTTCACTAAAATCTTTGCGACCATCCACTAAAACCGGAATCACTTTAAATCCAGGATATCCCGTATTTCCCGTTGTAAACACACGATCTTGATAAGTGGCACTTTGACGAGGTGGGACTAAACAGTTCGTTGTAAAAATAATCGGTCCATTAAACGTTTCAAACTCTTTCGTTTGTAAATGCCATGCATTTCCATAATTTGCTTTTAAATGATCATATTTTTTTAATTCAGGATAATAGTGTGCAGGCAACATTTCACTGTGCGTATAAATATCAATTCCTTGATCTTTAGTTTGCTCAAGTAATTGAACTAAATCGTGTAAATCATGTCCGGTGATTAAAATTCCTGGACGTTCTCCAACTCCAATATTAACTTTTGAGATTTCTGGATGGCCAAATGTTGTGGTATTAGCCGTATCAAGTAAAGCCATTCCCTCTACCCCAATACTTCCAAGTTCAAGTGTTAGCGAAACATAATCTTCTAGTGTTAGTGATTCATTAATTAAGGCGGCCATCATTTTGTGCATTCCCATGTATAGTGATGGTTGAACATAGCCTAATTTTTGCGCATGTGATAAATAAGCTGCTAACCCTTTAACTCCAAATAACATCAATTCACGAATTGAACGAATATCTTCATTTTCTGTTTGATGAATGGCCACTTTTAAAGCTTTTTTAATCATCTCTTCTTTAGTTTTAGCAATGAAGTTCATGATATCATGCTTAAGGATGGGTAACTCACGACCAACTAATTGTTCTTTTAATTCCTCACGGTAGGTTAAGCTTTGCAGCGTGCGTGTTACAAATTCTTCTTCCTCAAAATTAGCATTCGTAATCGTTGCAAATAATCCTTCCATGACAAACTCATGAATCTCATCAGATACAGTTTCAACTTCTAAAACAAGCGTCGATACACCAATTAATGAATAGATAAACGTATCCATTAAAGCCGTTAATTCAGGGGATTTTCCACATACACCAAAGACAGTGCAGCCTATCCCTTTCGAAGCTTCTTGACATTGATTACAAAACATTTCCATCTCTATCACTCCTTCTTCTCAACAAAGCTATTATATAAACCTCTTCAAGAACAAGATGTGAGGTAGGTCACATTTTTAAAGATTTTTTTAAAAAAAAGATGACCAAAGGTCATCTTTAGCTTTCAAGCCACTCTCGATTAACACGCATTTGTTTTTTGGAATACTCACATAATCCTTCTTCTTTTAAAGAGGACAATAATCGACTAAACGTTTCACGACGAATACTTAATAACTCTGCCATTTCCTGCTTTGTTAACGGCATCTCAAATACAATCATCCCGTCTTTTTGAAAAGATTTATGTTTCATAAATAATTGAATCACTTTTTTAAAGCGATCTCTTGCATCAATAAAAACTTGATCAGTCAGTAATTGTTGGACACCTTCTAATCGGCGATTCAAATGACAAAACCATGCACGTGTTGCCTGATGATTTGATAAGATAGCTTTTTCTAGTTCAGGAATCGGAATAGCGACCACCACCGTTTCCTCTAGTGCAACACCAGAAGCAGGATATTGGTGAGGGTCATTAAATAAAACACTTAAAGCCACTAGATTTCCTCTTGAATAAATTGAAAAAATCTTTTCCTGACCTTGAATAGATGTTTTTAGAATTTTTAAAATTCCTGATTTAATATAATAAACAACCGTTGCCGCATCTCCTTGAAAAAATAAGGGTTGTCCTTTCTCTAGTTGAATTTCATAACTTTGTTGTTTTAGCCTTTCAATTGACTCTTGATTAAAAGAGATCAATAACGGATGTTGATACATAGAATCACTTCCTATTTTAAATCTGCAGGATATTGAAGTCCGATTTGACGACGAACCTCATCTAAAACACTCATCACCTGCTTTGAGCGTTCCAATGTATTGACATTGGATTCTTTCTTTTGCTTTAAAATCGTTTGAATAAATTCTTCAAGCTCATACTTCATATCTGCTTCATCATGAGGAATCGCTAACTCCTCAATCTCACCATTTCGATATTTAATTTGAACTTGATGGAATCGATTAATTCGATCAATCATAACCGTTCCATCTTCTCCTTGAATCTCCGACGGTAAATAAGAGTTAGAGATTTTAGAATACATGACACAAGCCTCCATTGTAGGATATTTAAAGATGATACTCCCTTCTCCATCTACACCTGATTCAAGCATATAGGCACTTGCCTTTATCTCACCTGGAAGTCCAAATAAATGAATCATCGGAGCAATCGTATAGACTCCAATATCAAGTAAAGCACCATTTGATAACTCATTTTTAAACGCATTTAAGATTGTCCCGCTTCGATAGGCATCATATCTTGAAGAATATTGACAGAAGCTTGCACTGTATCGACGAATGGTCCCAATTTTATGAAGATGGTCTTTAAGCAGTTGAAAAGTTGGTAACACAGTGGTCTTCATTGCCTCCATTAAAACAACTCCATTTTTAAACGCTGCTTCGCACATGGCTTCAACTTCTTTTAAGTTAGAAGCCAAGGGTTTTTCACATAACACATGTTTTTGATGATTTAAACATAAGATAGCTTGCTTAGCATGATAGGCATTCGGTGAGGCAATATACATCGCATCGACGACATCATCTTTTAAAAGCTGTTCAAGGTTAGTATAAATATACTCGACACCATACTTCGATGCAAATTCAAGACCTCGCTCTTCTGTTCTAGAATAAATGGCATTCAACTTAAAAGATTCAAGGCTCATCGCTGCTTTTAAGAATTGTTCTGTAATCGTATTCGTTCCAATAATACCAAATCGTATCTGTTGAGTCATTCCATTTCCTCCACCTCTTTAAACTACTATTAGCATACGCAGAAAAAAAACCTCTGTCAAGTTAGAGACAGAGGGTTTAATTTTAAGCTTTATGTTTCACAAAATAGTTAACGATGATAAATGTTATAACGGCTGGTAGCAACCATCCAAATCCTGAAGATTGAAGGGGTAAATAATTCAACGCAGACGTTAAGGCTGTTAAATTCATGAAAGAACCAATCGTTGTTAATAAACTAATTGCTAACGTCACATAAACCGTCATGGCTACAGCAAAGTCATGTTTAACCATTTTTCCTAGTAACGTTAAAATAATTAAAACAATGACAATCGGATAAATAATATCTAAAGCTGGCCCTGCTAAAGCTACAATTTGATCAACATCATTGGTTGCCATAAAAAGACTAATCACAGTTAAAATAATGGCATTCACTGCGTATGGAATTTTTCCCTTAAATAATTTGGTGAAAAACTCTGCACTTGCCGTTAGTAAGGCAATCGCCGTTGTTAAACAAGCGACTGTTGTACAAATACTTAAAAAAATCGTCCCAAGCGAACCAAAGACCGCTTTGGCAATATACATAACAAGTTGTGTACGAGTAAAACTTACATCAACAAGCGAAGAAGTTTGGGCTCCTAACATCATTAACCCACCATAAATAATCGCCAATCCACCAATTGCAATTAAACCTGACATTAAAATAATTTTAGAAACACTCTTATGGTCTTTATAGCCTTTATCATGGACAGATGAAATAATAATCGTTGCAAAAATAACAGCCGCAATAGCATCCATCGTTTGATAACCTTCTTTAAAAGACGTTGTGAAAACTTGTGAAACATCCAGTGTTGCTACTTCACCAATTGGAAATAACATCCCCTTTGTAATGATCGCAATTAAGACAAATAATAGAATAGGAGTTAAGACTTTCCCAATCGCATCTACAATTCGTGTGGGTTTTAAGACAAAGAATAACGCAATAGCAAAATAAATAATCGTTGTTAACCACTGTGTTGCATTAGGTAATAACGTCACAATCCCTAATTCAAACGTCGTTGAGGCAGTACGAGGAATTGCAATAATCGGTCCAATCGCTAAAATTAAAATAATCGTCGCAACGGTAGCGAACGGTTTAGAAACGCGAGAAGCCATCACTTCAAATGATCCTCCTGCGCGTGAACACGCTAAAATTCCAAGTAAAGGTAACCCAATTCCGGTAATTAAAAACCCTAGTAAAGCTGGAATCACTTGATCTCCAACTGTGTTTCCTAAAAAGGGTGGGAATATTAAATTCCCTGCGCCAAAGAACATGGCAAACAAGGCAAACCCAATCACTAATGCATCTTTAAATTGTTTACTCTTCATTAATATCCTCCTTGATGTCTATAATTCTAGCTGTTTTCTCCATTAACGACACATGGTAATATACCGAACAAACTTCCCTTTAACCGCTTCACATTGTTCAATGACTTCAAACCCAGCAGCTTTTAATTGCTCATCCATTTTAACTTGTGTCACAATAATAAGTTCATCAGCAATACGACGTGCATTCTCAATAATCATTTGCTGAATCTCTGGCGAAATCGGATTAAAATGTCCATATGGAAGGTCAATAATCGCCGTATCATAATGAGTTTTTATCTCTTGAATATCTCCAATTTGAATCACATTCTCATATCCGTAGTGTTTTAAATTTTCTTCTGCTTTCCAAGCTACTTTAGGATTTAACTCATTTCCAATGATATTTCCTCCCACTGTGAGTACCTCAAGGACAACAGTTCCGGCACCACAACATGGATCAATTATTTTTTTATCAAATTGATGACCCACCGCTAAGTTAGCAACAGAGCGTGAAACACGAACACTTAATGAAAAGGAGTAAGAATGAGGCTTATTCTCATGCTTCACCCACTCATTACAATTGGGTTCAAGTGTGCCAAAATACCATTTGCCATTTAACTCCGTCAATCCTAGCAATTGTTTCGGTTCATACATATCAGCTTCGCCACCAATTAATGAACCAATCGCATAAAGACGTTTTAATCGCTCTTTATATTCAAGTGATTGATCTTTAAATCGCATAAATAATAATTTAAATGTTTCAAAACTCATCGGTTGCTTTAAAACCATTTCATGTAATGATTCAAAGGAATCAGCTTGGTAATAAATCGTCAGTCGTTCCTTAATAAAAACACTACGTGATGGATTAATCTCAATATCAGATAAAATCCATTTGTCTTCAAACGATTGATTTAATAAAATCTTCATTTCAAGTCGACAAAGGCTTTCTTCACCTTCAGCGTAATTAATGACATATAAATAACCTTTAATCGGTAACTGTTCGATCATGATTTCGTCGTCCTCTTCTATTTTAGTTTCATTACAAAAAACACTAGTCTTCATTATAATTGAAAAAATGACATTTTTCAACATCATCTATCTCAAGTTCACAATGTATAGTAAAATAAATATTAGAATACATCAAGGAGGCACACTTTTTAAATGATTAGATTATTATTACTTGCACTATTATGGCTCACTGGATGCCAAGCTAAACAAACACTTACTATTGATTCAACTCTATCCATTTTCAAAACGCAAGCCAATTTAGAAGAAACAATGAAACAAGAATTTAACGAAACTACCTATTCAATTGATTCTCCCTATCTCGTCCATGACCCCTACCAAAATTCTCCCCTTTCTTATCTTGTCATGTTTGAAACAGAAGAACCCTCAATGATTAAATATCAAGTCCTTGGACATACCGAACAAGCAACCTTAAGTTATGAAACCAACAGTTATGAAACGACACACCAGTTAACGTTAATCGGATTATATCCAAATGAATCAAACACCATTTTATTGAGTGCGACCAATGAAGCGGGACAAACGATTTCACATGAGATGCAAATTCAAACTCCGCCACTTCCAAGTGATAGCCTACAGGTGACACTTAATCAGTCAACTCCCTTGACGCATACAACTCGATTATTTTTAGCAACCGATGATACATATAAATATCTCATCGACGAGTATGGAGATATCCGTTTCATTCAAAATTCTACATCGGGTTCTATTACTTCGCTCCCAAATGGAAATTTATTAACTTATCACGGGCCTTATTATTTTTACTATCAACAACAACTAGAAGAAATTTCTTATTTAGGACAAGTTCAAAAACAACTATATATTCCCGGTTCTGGACATCATTCTCTAACCTTGACCGCAGATGGCAATTACATTATTAACTCAAGCGATAAAACAGATGAACGATATACAGAAGACCATCTTTATATCCTCGATGCTCAAACTGGAATTCCCCTTCAAACCATCAATTTAAGAGACTATCTTGATATTAATCGCTTTAAAGACACACTACCTGAATCCGTTAAAGGTGACTTAGATGACTGGTTTCATTTAAATTATGCGATGATAGATGAGAGTGACGAAACAGTCATCGCTTCTGGACGTTCTCAAAGTATGGTTGTAAAACTTGATCCAACCACTAAACAACTAAAATGGATATTAGGTGCACCTGATGAGGTTAATGAACAACTTAAACCGTATTTATTAACCCCAATTGGTGAAAACTTCACCTGGTTTTTCGCCCAACATTCTTCAAAAGTTCTAGAAGATCTTGATCAAAATCCAGATACAGTAGATTTAATTTTGTTTGATAATCATGTCGATATTGGCGTATTTCCAAGGGAATCTTACCCAGATTTGAATCAATACAGTCGAGCAGTTCACTATCGAATTAATGAACGCGAGATGACTGTCGAACAAATTTGGTCGTTTGGAGAAAATTTATCTCCAGCCCTAACCTCAACCATCATTAGTGAAGTCGATTACTTGCCAAAGACGAAGTCGATGCTTATGTTATATGGCTTCATTCAACTTAATCAATCAATGGGTGGAAAGTTATTTGAAGTCAGTGCCACGGATTCGAATGATATTCTCATGGAGATGACCTTCAACAAAGAAGGTATCAATCACATTTACGCCATTGACACCTTAACCTTTGATGAATTAAATTTAAATTATTCTTTCACGAATTCTAATGCAACGTCACTTGCTAAAGAAAATTTAATGTCCTTTAAAGAACCTCTTAATCTAGATAATCCCACTCAAACAAAATCTTATGATTCTTCATTTTTATCGACGATTGAGTTAGTCGATGATGTTTTATATTTAGATGGCTACATCGAAAAAGCTCAAATCACCGATTCATTTGCGCTCGTCTTAACTAATGAATCTCATGAATCTTTTACCTATTCAATTCACAGTGCGGATTGCTATGCTGTCAAAACTATTGACGAACTTCCAACCGGTCTTCAAAATCGTCTTAAAAAAGCTGTAAAGAAGCAGACACTAGTTCAGTTTATTGATCGCACGGATCTTTCTAATCTTGAAAAAGGAACTTATCGTTTGTCATTCTATTTAAAATCAAATGACGCTTTAGTGTTGTATGAAACAGACTATAGCCTTAAATTACATTAAAAAGGATGCCTCGTTATTGAGGCATCCTTTTGACTATGATTTGATTAATTTAGAATTGGTTTTGGTTAAATTCCTTGAATCTTTTTTAGAACTAAAGACTATTTTTAACAAAATCGGTGTCACAATCGTTGTGATAACCACTACCACGACAATCGGTCCAAAATTCACGGCACTCATTAATCCAAGTGCTGCCCCCTTACTAGCCACAATTAAAGCAACCTCTCCACGGGAAACCATTCCAACGCCAACTTGAAGAGATTCTTTCGTTGAATAATGACACAGTTTAGCTCCAAGCCCACAGCCAATTATTTTTGAAATAATCGCAATCACCACCAAAACAACGGTAAATAAAAGCAAAGTCTGGTTCATCCCACTCAAATCTACTTGGATTCCGATACTTGCAAAGAAGATGGGTGAAAGCAACATATAAGAAATTGTTTCAAATCTTGACGTAATATAATGAACACATGACGTATTTGATAAAATTAAGCCTGCAATAAAGGCTCCCGTAATATCAGCGACCCCAAACCACTCTTCCGCTAAAAAGGCAAGAATTAAACAAAAAACAAATGAAATGACGACAAATCGTCTCATATCTCGGTTGTATCGTTGAACCCAATAAATGAAAAATTTATAGAAAAGCATTCCAGCTAAAATGGCAAATACAAAAAATAAGATGACTTTTCCAAGAACTAACACAATATTAACAGAAGAATCTGCGCAACTTGTAATAAGGGTTAGTGCTACAATTCCTAAAATATCATCGATGATTGCGGCTCCTAGTATCGCATTCCCAGCTCGTGTATTTAACTTCCCTAACTCCTTCAACGTTTCAACTGTAATACTCACGGATGTAGCCGTTAAAATAATACCGATAAAAATATTTTGTAAAGTATGACTAACCCCCTCTGCTGTTGATGTCTGATTGAAAAATGAAGCGGTGATAAATCCAAATAACAATGGAACTAACACCCCAAAAACTGCAATCACAAATGAAGCTTTCCCTGTTTTTTTCAATTCTTGTAAATCAGTCTCAAGGCCTGCCGTAAACATTAAGACAATCACGCCAAGTTCAGCAATTTGTTTAATAAAGTCTGTCTCGTGCAATACATTTAACATCGCTGGTCCAAGAACCAATCCCGCTAACAAGGCTCCTACAACCTGAGGCATGGAAAACTTCTTCGTCACTAATCCTAATCCTTTCGTACTTAATAGAATTAACGCAATATCAAACAAATAATTATAAGACAACATAACCTCATCTCCATTTTTAATATTCCCCTAATTTAGTGATTAACCAAGGTAATATAGCACGTTACCTTCGCACAGTCACACACCTTTTGTCGAAAAAAATACACTCATTAAAATGTTTACGTTTTATTTTTGAAGAATCAAAAAACACTCCGCTTTGGAGTGTTTTCTCATTATAACTTATGAATTTGTTTATAAGTCTCTAAAATATATGAATCCAATTCCTTTAAGACAGCTAAACTCTTAAAGGTCACACGGCTTGTATAAGACTCACTTTTTGATGGTGCTTCAAAATCAAGTCCGAGTCCTTCTACCTCTTCTTGTGATAAGTGAGTTAAAATATACTGCTTACGCCCCGTTAATTTGCATCGAAGCAACACCTTTTTATTCGTATAAATTGTAAAATAATTTCCCACCATTTTAACTGTTAACTCGTCCATTAAATCATACTCCGTTTTAATCATCTGAGTGACAGTCAATAAAATTTCATCTTCAATAGAAACCGGCTCTACAGAACCCGACACAACCTCATTTTCGTGTTCAAGCGGTGACCCTTCTTCGCTTACCTTAACTTCTGTTAAGTCAGTGATTTCTTCTTTTACCTCAACTTCTGTTAAGTCAGTGATTTCCTCTGTTGCCTCAACTTCTGTTAAGTCAGTGATTTCTTCTGTTACCTCAACTTCTGTTAAGTCAGTGATTTCTTCTGTTACCTCAACTTCAGTTAAGTCAGTGATTTCCTCTGTTGCCTCAACTTCATCTTTTGCTAACTCTGAGAAATCTTCAGGAGCTATTGCTTCAATCGATTCTTCATCTGAAACGAAACTATCCATTACCTCTTCAACTGAAGAGACACTCTCTTGAATACTGTCATCTAGATCATGAAAACCTTTTTCTTCTGAGAAATCTCTTTCAGGATCTATCATGGGAACCGTATTAACATATAGAGATTTAAATTCATCCATTTTAGCTAGACACCAACGAATTCCAATCACAGCAATAAAACAGAAAACTAAACATGTGGTACTTATTTTAACCGATGGTAAATTAAAAAAGAAAATAACAACACTAAGAACTAATAAGCCAATAAATAATGCAGCTCCTTTTCGATATAGCATATATTTTTGACTCCATTTATCTACTTCGCTTAACAACTTTAACACCTCAAACTTTCGGGCCATTCCTTACAACTATACCTTATTTTATCAAATTTTCCTATATGATGTTATATAAAATTCGACATTTTTGCACATTTTTTTTGCATCAAATCTCAAAAAATTTATGAGTTTAAAATGAATTATTAAATAAAAGAGCTAACTTTTAAATGTTAGCTCCTCTTGTTATAATCCAATTAAAATTCCGACTAAAGCTCCCGCTACAATAAAAATAATTGGATGTTTATTGATTTTATTCGTCACAACATATAAGACTATAAATAAAATAAGTGCCTTTAGATTAAACAAATTAAAAATAGATTTAGTCTGATTAAAGGTATCAAGTGATAAAACTGAAATTTTAAAAACAGCAAATCCAGCAACCGCAATTAAACCTGTAACAGCCGGTCTTAAGGCATAAAAGACAGCCTGAACAGCCTGACTCTCTTTAAATTTATTTAAAACATGTGCCACAATGATAATAATAATAACCGATGGTGTAACCAACCCTACTGTTGCAAGGATACCACCTAATATTCCAGCGGCATTAAACCCTGCATAAGTTGCCATATTAATTCCAATAGGTCCAGGTGTTGATTGAGAGACCGCAATCATATTTCCAAGCATTGCTTCATCAAACCATGTGTATTTTCCCGCTAATTCATATAAAAAGGGTAAAGTGGCTAACCCTCCACCAACAGCAAATAACCCAATCTTAAAAAATTCAAAAAATAAAATAACATATGTCATTATGCTTTTTCACCTCTTCCACCTTTAACAACTAATCCTACAATAGCAGCTAAAATCACAATAAATACCGGAGAAATGTTGATGATAAGACCTAAAGAACCTAAAACTCCGATTAAAATCGTGATTATCACAATACTTAAACAAACTTTATCAATCACAGAACCTTTCCATAACTTGATTACAGCATTTAATACCAGAACGCAAACCGTTACACGTATTCCATTAAATGCATGCTGTACGATTTCAAACTCAGCGAAAGACTGTAAAAACGCGGCCAAAATCATAATAATCACTAATGATGGAAAAACAACGCCTGCTGTCGCAACAATTGCACCTAAAACTCCATGATGTTTATAACCGATAAAAGTGGCTGTATTAACCGCAATAACGCCTGGAGTACATTGCCCTACTGCATAGTAATCCATGACTTCCTCTTCGGTTGCCCATTTTTTTGTTTCGACAACCTCTTTTTGTAACATGGGTAACATCGCGTACCCACCACCAAAGGTTAATCCTCCAATTCGACAAAAAGTCCAAAACAAATCTAAATAATCGTGCATGTCTTAACCTCCAAAATCTTGTCATTCTTAACTATTATATCTCAAAATTTCCATATTAAAAGAAAATACTGTTTTCAAATAAAAAAA
>NZ_AEXQ01000054.1:0-2456 GCF_000191865.1 Turicibacter sp. HGF1 | reverse complement strand
AATGGTTGTATATTGCAAGTGAAAAGTTAACTTAATTGAAATTTAATTTTTAACTTTCTTGATTTTCTAAGAATTTTTTTGATTGTTGTAAACGATAGCTTGTTCCATTCATGTTAATCACATATGATTGATGGGTAATGCGATCAACAATTGCCGCTGTAATAATCGGATCATGGAAGATTTCATTCCATCTTGAAAAGGGTAAGTTAGTCGTAAACATTGTGGATGCTTTTTCGCATCGAGTCGAGATAAAGTTAAATAGCAACTCTGCGCCTTCTTTATCAAACGAGATATAGCCAAGCTCATCTAAAATAATGAGATGATATTTGTCAAACTTCTTTTTTAAACGTTGAAGGACACGTTCATTCTTTGCTTCTTTTAACTCAATAATTAAAGTTGGAACATGTGCAAAATACACATGATACCCAGCTTGACAGGCCTTAATTCCGAGTCCAATGACCGTGTGACTTTTACCAGTTCCAGGGTTACCTGCCAATATGACATTTTGTTTCTTCTCAATAAATTCTAAGCTTCTTAACGTTTGATAATGTTTTTGAGCTTCTAATGGTAAAGCAGCAACATCTAATTCCTCTAAATGTTTCAAATATGGAAATTTAGCTGCTCTTATACGAGTATTAATACCATTCTGTTGTCTAAGCTCAACCTCATATTGAAAAAGATTCAGTAAGAACTCTTCATAGGATTGATTTTCTAACCGAGCCTGTTCTAAATGAAAAGATAAATTTTGATGAATATAAGGTAAGCGTAAATGTTTAGTGTAAGTTTTAATTAATTGATCCATGAGTTTTCTCCTTGACTATACATTGAACTAATTTCAGATAATTGATGATAACAAGCCTGTTCAATAGGGGCTTGAATTAAATCTTGAGTATCAGCCTGACTAGGGGTTAAATTCAATAAATAATTGATGATTTGATCATTTTGAATGGGTAACCCTTGTCGCTTTAAAGATTCAATCGCGAATTGAACCGTTTCAAGAGAGTTCTTCTCAATGATTGTTAATAGGTAGATAAAATCTCGTGGATTTGTGCTATAATAATTTTGGAATATGTTTTGAAGCCAGGGAGTAGCTTGTTTGAGAGCCAAGCTATGCGCAATTGCCCCAGGCTTCTTTTTTAATGTCGCTAAATAGTGATGAATATCAATATGATAGTGATGACGTCCGATTAAGCGTTTAGCCTTAAATAAAAATCGATGATCAAAATAAACTTTAATCTGGTCAATGTTTTTACGGACAGTCACCTCTTTTCCGACTAAGTAATCAGGAACAGAATAAAAATTTGAATCGACATGAATGAAGCTATATTTATTCACTTTATAGGTAGAAGTTAAGTAAGTATCTAACGGTAATCGATAGGGAAGTAAATCCTTCTGTTCTTGTGCAAATACAGTCTCTGCAGATTGGTTGGTTCGTTGTTTTATTTTTTGATTTTCACGACTAGTAGCTTCTAAAAGTGCAGTTACCGCATCTGCAATGGTTTTGAAATGATGGGACTTACTATACGCTTTTCGTCGAATTAATTCAACAGAACGCTCCACATGACCTTTTTCATGACCGCTGTAAGGATTCGTGTATCGCGGCGTATAACCATAATAATTCATTAATTTTTTAACCGCCTCAGTGGGGTGTTTTTCTCTCCCAGCTAGATGTTTCACTTGAACACGTGCATTATCATAGACGATTTCAGTTGGAACCCCTTTGATTTCTTCAAAGAAGCGAGTGTGAATATCTAGAAAAGCTTCCGTATTTTCGTGTGAATAAAGATAAGCAAATCTCTTATCACTATATTTCAAGTCAAACACTCCAATTTTAAAGCGGCGTTCAGTACCCAATTCGTCAATATAAAGAGTGACATCTCCCCAATCAAACTCAGCCACTTGTCCTGGCTCATAAGCTTGTCTAATAAAGGCCTCTTTTGAACGTTGTGTTTGTTTAGAAACATAAGCACAAACTGAACGATAGCTAATATCAATATTTTTCGAAATCAGCCATTCATAAATATCTGTATTTTTCATCACGAGTTTACGTTTACCCTGTTGAATCTTTTGTTTATTTTCTTCTAAGCAAGAATCAATCATTGACTCAACATCAGGTGTTAATTTAATCCGTTGACGTTTACTACTATCGTACTTAGGCTTAGCAGATGAACGGATAATAATGTGTTCTTTTTCTTCAATAGTCTTAGCCAATTCTAACGCCTTCTGATCCTTCTCATATTGCTTAATATATTTACTAACCGTTTGTCGAGTCATTCCTATCTCTTTAGCAATGGCTGTATAAGATAGACCTTTTAGATATAAACGAATCATTTTTTCTTTCTTCTCCAAAGTTAGCACTCCTATCTCCTCCATATCTCTAGTTGATATGGATCATTTTATAAAAGAGATGTTAACTTTTCAAATGCATCCCTGTTAATTATTAGAATACTATAAAC
>NZ_AEXQ01000056.1:0-13224 GCF_000191865.1 Turicibacter sp. HGF1 | reverse complement strand
CTCAAAAAGAAGCTGAAAATAAAGGAAATCTAAAAGAGAATCAATCAGAGAATATTGCTGAAAAAGGTTCTAAAATTCAAGAAGACTAAGAATTTATCATTTTATTATATATAACCGACACTAAGAGGATGCCTCATTGAATTGGCATTCCTTTTTTTAGTGCTAGAATTCTGAGTAGGAGACTTTCAAACTTGAAACCAATTTATTTTTTTACGAAAAGGTTAGAGCTTGAGTTTCGATAACGGATGATCGGAGTCAATTCGATACACAGAGATGAAGAACAGGACTTGCAACATAGGTGTTCTTTGCATATAGTATCATAGAACTATAGATTAGCTGAGGTGTTAGTATGAAAGAACAGAAAGTACACACATCCTCTTCACAACAAAAAATTATCCAGTCTTCGATTCATCACACATACCAATTAAAGTTAGGGGAAACTGAACAACAAAATAAAACGTATTTTGCAAGACTAAGAGGCTATCGCGATCGTAAATAAGGCAGTAGCCTTTTTTTCTTTTCAACAGATATAAGATTTAAAAATTAGAAAATTAGACAATTATCTAATTAATAAAATAATAAAAAAAAGAGAAGAACTGATTCAAATAAACACTCAAAAAAGTCAGCCAAACGGGAAAAATAAGGATTTTTGATTGACATGATAATTGCTAATTCAACATAAAATTTAATATAGAAAGGGGGGAGTCTAATGCTAGATCATCATTTATGGGATATTTATACGTATTGTATCATGGATGACTTGATCAGATGCCTAATTTTATATGAGAGACATGAGATTGCGACGGAACGGTTAGAATATAAATTTGTCATCTTCACTCCTAATATCTATAATTTTCTAAAAGACACGAATTGGTTAAAGCAGCTTGGAAAAGTCTTTCATGCGGAATGTGAATATAAATTAAATGGGGACCACCCTATTTTACATTACTGTGCTGTTTATGAAATGGGATGGTCCGTCCAATTTTTGTTCATCTCAGATGATTTAAGTTTCAATTATTTAAAAGAAAAACGCATGAGGTTATTGATTGATAAGGATCATCAATTCAAAAAAGAGCAAATAAAATTAGAAGGAATAAAGTATGGAAAATGGTATGAATTACCTGATCAAATGGAGTTTATTCAGATTATTGAGAAGTTTTATATCTTTTTATTAAAATCAGTTCGACTCATGAAGAATCATAATATGATTGAAATCTTAAAGATTGAGTCGGAAATATTAGAACCCATTGTGATTAGCTTGACACAATGGTTAAGCTATTGTGATGAGTTATTTACATTTGAGGAAGTAAATAACATTAAAAATTTAGTAACTGACGCAAAAAAAAACTTACCTTCTATGAGAGAAAAAAATGATTATAACCGTCTGAATACTTATTTAAATGTCGGTGAAAACTTAATTAATAATTATTCAGATATCATGGATTATGAAATGAATAATGCAAAGATCATCTATTTAAAAGAGACTCTTTTGACACAGTTACAGCATTTTTTAAATCATCAACAAACGGATAAAGGTAACTTAATTTGTCTATACTAATAAAACAGGATTTGACTTTTAAATTAATCGTGAACTTCCATTTATCTCTAGACTAATTTATGGTAAAATTAAGAGATAAGTTGTCGTAAGGAGAGTGATAGGCGTGAACTTAAATTTAAATATGATTAAAAGCATGGCTGCAAATCCAGCCGTTTTTTCACGTGCACAATCCTTTTATAACTTTGGAGCAACGATTAAATACTACATTATTTATGATAAGGTAGATGATTATCAAGTTTTTGCTGAAGTTATAGAAGATCCAGATTTATTTCATGTCCATTTGAATATTAATGAGCAGGGGAAAGTCACCCATCATATGTGTGACTGCGGAGGGTTTCATACAAAGTTTGGTTCATGTAAGCATGTAATTGCTCTTTTATTGCGTTTATATGACGATCAAATTAAAAATAGATTAGTGATTCATTCAGGGTTAAGCGAGGATGATGATCTCATTTCTAAAGTTTTAGATACATATGAAACAAATTTGACAAGTGAACTGAATTATGAAATGTATCCTCAACAAGTCACGATGTATCCTAAACTAGTGATTAATAGTCGTAATCAACCTTCTTTAGAAGTTAGTATGGGGATTACGAGACCGTATGTCATCAGAGATTTATATCGATTTGTTATTGACTTAGAATGTGAATGTATTATCTCTTATGGAAAAGAGTTAGAGTTTAAACATACGATGAATCATTTTGATGAACGGTCACGTCCCTTAGTGAAATTTATTTGGGATCGTGTTGTAGAAGATCGCGTCTATTTGAAACAATTTGGTTTATCACCAGGACAAGCACGTCAATTGTTTTTAACGCCGTCTAGTTTGGATACGTTTTATGACTTAAACTTACGTAAAACAATTGCTTGTAGTATTGAGTATTATAATTGTGAAACGATTACCCTTCATTCGAAAGAACCAGAAATTGAATTCCAAATTGAAGAAGAAGACAGTACTTATTATTTAAGACATAATTTAGGTCAATATCTAATCATTCGAGGACAAAATTATACCTATTTACTCCAAGAGCGAGAAATGTATCGCTGTCATGAAGAGTTTGTTCAAAATATTATTCCTTTACTTGAAAAAATGTCAGAAGCAACTTCATTTGGACTTAAAATTTCCAATGAAACGATGGGGAAATTTTTATCACTGGTTTTACCTAAAATTAAGCCTTACATTCGTGATACTGCACTTGAAGAACTCTATCAAAAATTTAAAGTCTATCCTCTAACCTTTGGTTTTTATTTAGATTCAGAGTTTAAAGGAAATATTGGATTACGTGTTCAGTATCGCTATGGCGATATTCATATCGATGCCAACCAACCGAATACGGAGGAAAGTAAGCAAATTCTTCGTGATGTTGTCAAAGAAGCCAAGGTGTTGGCAATGCTTGAAACGTTCCATTTTGAAAAAATACCTGGGGGAACCTATTTATTAAAAGATGAAGAAGCCACGTATACGTTTTTAACAGAAGGGATTAATGAACTTAGACAAATAGGGGAGGTCTATGCTTCAGAAACATTTAAAGGGATTAAAATTAAAGAACCCAAATCTTTATCTGTTGGAATCCGTTTGCAAAGTGAGTGGTTAAATGTTCATTTTGAAGATTTAGAATTTGACGCATCGGAATACAAAAAAATATTAGCGGCTTATCGCTTAAATAAAAAATATTTCCGACTAAAAGACGGATCATTTATTAACTTACAAAATGATTACGTTGAAACGTTGGCTTCCTTTGTCGACGATTTAAACTTAAAAGATAACGAATTTGGACAGGCAGAAGTGATGATCCCAAAATATCGTGCGCTTTATTTAGATCAACTCATTCAACATCACGAAACTTTGCATGCCGTGAGGGATGCTTCCTTTAAATCGATGGTCCGTGAATTTAAATTAGTCGAAGATGCCGATTTTATCGTGCCTGAACCTTTGCAAAAAACACTTCGTCGTTATCAAAAAACAGGGTTTAGATGGATTAAAACCTTAGCTAAATATCAAATGGGCGGAATTTTAGCCGATGATATGGGACTTGGAAAAACCTTGCAAATTATTTCAGTTCTTTTATCTGAACAATCAGAAAGTACAAAACCCTCACTCATTGTGGCACCTAGTTCATTAATCTATAACTGGAAAAGCGAAATTGAGAAATTTGCGCCAAGTTTAAACGTATTAATTGTGACAGGAGAACCAACTGTCAGACAAGATTTAATTAATACCTCAACAGATTATGATGTTGTTATTACCTCTTACGACTTAATTCGCCGAGATATTGAAGTGTATGAAACACAACAATATCGCTTCTGTATTTTAGATGAGGCTCATTTTATTAAAAATCATACGACTCAAAATGCTAAGTCAGTGAAACGAATTCGAAGTGAAGTCCGTTTTGCCTTAACTGGTACGCCAATCGAGAATTCATTAGCAGACTTATGGTCAATTTTTGACTTCATTCTTCCGGGATACTTTGGATCTTATTCACAGTTTAAGAAAAAATATGAAGCCCCAATCGTAAAACATCATCACTTACATTTATTAACTCGCATTCACCAACAAGTGGCTCCTTTTATCCTTCGTCGCTTGAAAAAAGATGTCTTAAAAGAATTACCAGATAAAATCGAAACAAACGTGTATTGTGAAATGGGAAAAACGCAGCGTGACTTGTACTATGCGATGCTATCTCAAATGAAACAAGAAATGCATCATGAAATTGAAGAAGTTGGGGTAGAACGTAGTCGAATTAAAATTTTAGCCTTATTAATGCGCTTACGCCAACTTTGCTGTCATCCGTCACTTTATCTTGAAAATTATCGTGGTGAAAGTGCGAAACTAAATTTATGTATGCAGTTAGTTCAAGATTGTATTGCATCAGGTCATAAGGTTTTAATTTTCTCGCAATTTACCTCGATGTTAGAGATTTTAGGGCGTGAGCTTAAAGCTAAAGAAATTAAATTTTTAACCTTAACAGGCGCAACCAAAACAAGTGATCGTTTAGCTTTAACGGAGCAATTTAATCAAGACGATACGAAAGTCTTCTTAATTTCATTAAAAGCAGGTGGAACAGGACTTAATTTAACAGGGGCAGATGTTGTGATTCACTATGACCCATGGTGGAACATGAGTGCTCAAAATCAGGCAACTGACCGAGCTCACCGTTTAGGACAAGATAAAACAGTTCAAGTCTTTAAATTAATGGTTAAAAATACAATTGAAGAACGAATTCAAGTGTTACAGGAACAAAAACGTGATTTAACCGAAGCCATTGTCAAAGAAGGGGAAACGTTTATTAGTAAACTTTCAACAGAAGAATTAAGTGCTTTATTTGAAGAACACCATGATTTTTAATTGACAAGATGAATGGTAAAGTCATACAATAAAAATATATAATAAACCTTTGATTGAGAAATAGTAGTTCGTCATCTGATTTTACAGAGAGTCGATGGTTGGTGGAAATCGATAAATCAAGCGAATGAATGGGCTCATGAGTGGAACCTGAATGTGAAAGTAGGGAACTCGGATTCTTCCGTTATCAAGACTAAAGTGGATAAATTAAGTTTATCTATTGAGGTGGCACCGCGGTAATATATCGTCCTCTATCTATGTGTACATAGGTAGAGGACTTTTTTTTGTTCTCTACCATTAATAAGGAGTGAAAATTATGTCAAGAATTTTATCAGCAATTCAACCATCTGGAACTTTAACAATCGGAAACTATTTAGGGGCATTAAAAAACTTTGTTAAATTACAAGATGAACATGAGTGTTTTTTCTTTATCGTGGATCAACATGCGATTACTGTCCCTCAAGATCGCTTAGAATTACGTAAGAAGATTAAAGAATTAACGGCCTTATATTTAGCGTGTGGCCTAGACCCAGAAAAAGCAACAATTTTTGTGCAATCTGAAGTTCCAGCCCATACACAACTAGCATGGATGTTAACCTGTAATACGTCAATGGGTGAACTTGAACGTATGACACAATTTAAAGATAAATCGCAAAAACAAAGTGCAAAAGGACAAGGAATTGGTGTTGGCTTATTTATGTATCCTGTTTTAATGGCAGCTGATATTTTATTATATGATGTAGATTTTGTCCCTGTTGGAGATGATCAAAAACAACATTTAGAATTAACCAGAGATCTTGCAGAACGTTTTAATAATCGATTTGGAGAAACGTTTAAAATTCCTGAGCCTTTAATCGCTAAAACAGGTGCTCGTATTATGTCTTTACAAGAGCCAACCAAAAAAATGAGTAAATCAGATGATAACGCCCGTAACTTTATCTTAATGACAGATGAACCAAATGTTATTCGTAAAAAAATCAAATCAGCGATGACAGATTCAGATGGTATCATTGCCTTTGATCGCGAGAACAAACCAGGCATTTCAAACTTATTAGAAATTTATTCAACCATTACAGGAGAAAGTATTGACTCATTAGTCGCTCGCTATGATGGAGCAGGTTATGGAACATTTAAATCTGATTTAGCAGAGGTCGTAGTTGCAGAACTTGAACCCATTCAACAACGTATGAAAGAATTATTAAATTCTCCAATCATTGATGAAGTATTGGATCGTGGAGCCGAAAGAGCAAACCAATTAGCGTTTAAAAAAGTGAAAAAAGCAGAACATAAAATGGGATTAGGTCGTAAAAAATAATCTTTTCTAAACGAATGATAGGCGAGATGCACCGTAAATGTTCGATTTTAAATCGGATATTTACGGTGCTTTTTTCATGACTTCACATTAAACATCAAGAACCTTAACAGCTACTTCTCTTGTAAAGTAATATGGAGTTACATATGATGATAAATTGACAATAAATAGAAATAATGACAAAAATATAATCATGAAATTAAATAAAAATTGGCTGCTAGGCATTCAAAAATGAATCCCTAGCAACCAATCGGCAACTTCATATTTAGTTACAGCTTTTAGGGCCTACCATTTTTGATGGGGCTTGGATTGATGAATGGGATGAAACTTCAAGATATCACTTTTTTTGATAAATCAAAGAAAATAAGTAGCAAATTTTATCGAAACATTGAATAATTCTCGAATCTTGAGGTCTTTTAAGAGATGAGATGGCCATCAAACGTTGACATTTAAAAGGCATTTACTCTACAATGAAATTAATGACCTCAAAAAGAGGATAAATTTAACAATGTTAAGGGGATTTCAATGGGGAAGATTTTAATATTCATGTTTGAAGGAATGGCAGATTATGAAGTAACCTTTATCAGTCATCTTCTGCACGCTGATGCAGGAAAAGAAATCATGACAATTGCGTATACCGACGATGCAGTTGAGGGACAATCAGGCCTTCATTATCAGCCACAATATACAGTCAAAGAAGTTTTAAAAGAAGACGTCGAAGGATTAATTTTATGTGGGGGATGGAATAACGATATTCGCTTAGAATTAGTCGAACTGATTCAACGTATTCATAAAGAACGGAAGCTATTAGCTGGAATTTGTAGCGCTGGAACGGTTATGCTTGCAAAAGCAGGGGTTTTAGATTACATGACTTATACCACGCCAATCAGTAAATGGAGTGCAGAAGAAGCCCTTTTTTATAATATGGACGATCCTTTTCCGCGTGAAAACTATGTTTCAAAACGCTTAGTACGTGATCGTCATGTCATTACAGCCCAAGGAATTGCATTTGTGGACTTTGCATTAGAAATATGCGCTTGGTTTAAATTGTTTCAGTCACAGCAAGAAAAGCATGAATTTTCAAAACTTGTCAAAGGTCATTAGTCTGATGCATCCCTGTATTTAATGATGATTTAATCTGCGACTCATCGTAGCCGATTTTACATGCTTTTATCTTGCCCAGATATCTTTTTTTAGATAACTGCATTTATAAGCTTCTCCAAATAAAAATACATCATAAAAAGGTTGTAACAGCACAACCTTTTTATTTTGAACATAAAAAAAACTGCCGTCAAAAGGCAGGAACATAGGAATTTAAGGATAGCGATTTAATTTGATATATTCGCCATTAATCATGATTTCTTCTTCTTTATGAAACAATTGAATTGCTTTTTCACATGAAAGATAATAGTTTCCATTTAATGAACAAATTTTAAATCTATCAGAACCTAAGTGATTTTCCAACAGATTATCAAGAGACTTCATTTCATTTAAGAACGGTAAAGAAGCGTCATTTGATTTATGATATAAAGTTTGAAAGCTAAAATTTGAATCGTTGTTTAAAGTTGAAATCATCATTTCTGTTTCAACAAGGATTGAAATATCTGATTTCATATCATGATCATGGTCAACGATTGTTGTTTGGTCATAAGCCGAAGCATCGACTGGTTTAGAACATCCAATCAATAAAACGCTAGAGGCAAATGCCGCAAATAACATTTGTTGTAATCTCATATAACTCCTCCATTGTTCAACTTTTTAGCGAACGTTATCTAATTTAACATATGATTTTTACATTGTAAACAGAAAAACTATAGTTTTTTTACATTTTTCGCACAAAAAAGTCTATTTCCAATCAGAATTCATGATGTATTCCCTTACATTTTAAAAAGAGAAGTCTAGATTTGTCCTGTTTTAATTTATCGATGAGAGGCTCTTCCCTTTGCGATAAAACGTGTTAAAATAGGCCTAAACACCTATATTTGGTAATTATTGTTAAGGGGGGGGGAGCGCCTTGATTGAATATAATAAGCGTTCAAATTTAATGGAGGCCATTGAGTTTAATTATGTCTTAAACGATATAAAAGATGCCAATTTGTATCGAGATATTTATCCTTATTCAGAAATCCCTAAAGTGACGTTTAATCATACCCGCGTACCAATCCATATGCCAGATGAAATCTTTATAACGGATACATCATTTCGAGATGGACAGCAATCAAGAGCACCGTATACCGCTGATCAAATTACAACGTTATATCAAATGCTTCATCGACTAGGTGGGCCACAGGGAAAAGTACGTCAAAGTGAATTCTTTTTATATTCCAAAAAGGATCGTGAAGCCGTTTATCGTTGTTTAGAGCTCGATTATGAATTTCCAGAAGTCACGTCTTGGATTCGAGCGAATAAAGACGACTTTAAGCTCGTTAGAGAAATAGGACTAAAAGAAACTGGAATATTACTCTCTTGTTCTGATTATCATATTTTTAAAAAATTAAACATGACACGAAAGCAGGCCTTTGATCACTACTTAGGAATTGTTAAACAAGCTTTAGACGTAGGAATTATACCTCGTTGTCATTTCGAAGATATTACACGAGCTGATTTTTATGGTTTTGTTGTTCCTTTAGCAATGGCTTTAAGACAATTAAGTGAAGAAAGTCAAACACCAATCAAAATAAGAGCTTGTGACACCATGGGGTATGGTGTGACCTATCCAGGAGCAGCACTTCCACGTTCTGTTCAAGGAATTATCTTTGGATTAAACCACCATGCACATTTTCCAAGCGAATGGATTGAGTGGCATGGACATAATGATTTTTACAAAGCGGTGAATAATTCATCAAATGCCTGGCTGTACGGTGCATCAGGAGTTAACTGTACAATGCTTGGAATTGGAGAACGAACGGGTAACACGCCACTTGAAGCAATGGTTTTTGAATATGCTTCCTTACGTGGCACACTAGATGGGATGGATCCGACCGTCATCAGTGAGATTGCCTCTTATTACGAACATGAAATTGGACTGAAGATTAGTCCAAGCACCCCTTTTGTCGGAAAAAATTTCAATGTAACACGAGCAGGTATTCATGCAGATGGTTTACTAAAAGATGAAGAGATTTATAACATTTTTGACACCAACAAGTTTTTAAATCGACCACCACTCGTTGCCATTTCTGCTCATTCTGGATTAGCAGGCATTGCTCATTGGATTAACACTTATTATCAATTAACGAAAGAACAGCAAGTTAATAAAAGTTCAAAAATCGTAACGCAATTAAAAGAATATGTGGATCATGAGTTTGAACAGGGGCGAATCGGAATCATATCTGATCAAGAACTCGATGATTACATCCATTTTTTAAAAAATGAAGTGGGGGAATATTTATGGGATTAACCATGAGCCAAAAAATCATTCATAACCATTTAGTATCAGGTAAATTGAAAAAAGAAGAAGAAATCGGCATTCAGATTGATCAAACGTTAACACAAGACTCAACTGGAACCATGACTTATTTACAATTAGAAGCCATGAACATCGATGAAGTCAAAACAAAGCGTTCAGTCGCTTATGTCGATCATAATTTATTACAAGTTGGATTTGAAAATGCAGACGATCACAAATATTTGCAAACCGTAACAAATCGATATGGCATTTACTTTTCAAAACCCGGAAATGGAATTTGTCATCAAGTACATCTTGAACGATTTTCAGTTCCAGGTCAAACTTTAATTGGAAGTGATTCTCATACACCAACATGTGGAGCCGTTGGGATGTTAGCCATTGGAGCGGGAGGATTAGATGTTGCAAAAGCAATGGCAGGTGTTCCTTATTATTTTAAAATGCCAAAGATGGTTAATATTAAGTTAAGTGGAACCTTACAGCCAGGATGCAGTGCTAAGGATATCATACTAGAAGTTTTACGTCGACTGACAGTTAAAGGTGGCGTTGGGAAAATCCTTGAATACACGGGAAGTGGCGTTTGTAACTTAAGTATTCCCGAGCGTGGAACCATTACCAATATGGGAGCAGAACTTGGAGCTACAACCTCAATTTTTCCAAGTGATGCAACAACGAAAGAATTTTTAAAAGCGCAAAATCGCCTTGAAGATTATCATGAATTATCACCAGACGAGGATGCTCATTATGATGAAGTGTATGAGATTAACTTAGATGAACTCAAACCGCTTATTGCCTGTCCTCATTCTCCAGATGCTGTTCGCACGGTTGAAGAAGTGGGGACTATCAAAGTAGATCAAGTAGCAATTGGAAGTTGTACAAATGGTTCCTATCAAGATCTCATGAAAGTCGCGACCATCTTAAAAGGAAAGACGGTTCATCCTGATGTCAGTTTAGTCATTTCACCGGGGTCAAAACAAGTATTGACGATGCTTGCTAAAAATGGAGCACTAGCTGATATCCTTGCAAGTGGGGCTAGATTATTAGAGTCTGGATGTGGACCGTGTATTGGAATGGGACAATCACCGGCAACAAATGCAATCAGTTTAAGAACGTTTAACCGTAATTTTTATGGACGTTGTGGCACCTTATCTGCTAATGTCTACCTTTGTTCACCTGAAACAGCTGCCTATTCTGCTCTTGCCGGAGTCCTAATCAATCCAATGAATGAAAAACTAGGTATTTCACAGCCTGATTCTTTTGAAATCAATGATTTATCTATTATTTCACCTAACAAACAAGGAGACATCAAAAGAGGACCGAATATTAAACCATTTCCTTTGAATGAACCTTTATCTGCTTATCTAACTAAAAAAGTTTTAATTAAAGTAGGGGATCATATCACAACCGATCATATTATGCCCTCAAATGCTAAACTGCTACCGTATCGGTCAAACATTCCCTATTTAAGTCAGTACTGCTTTCAAACCGTTGATGAAACCTTTGCAACCCGAGCAATGAGTGAAAAAGGTGGATTTATTATCGCGGGGCTTAATTATGGACAAGGCTCATCAAGAGAGCATGCTGCGCTCGTTCCCTTGTATTTAGGCATCAAAGGGGTTATTGCGAAATCATTTGCCCGAATTCATCGATCAAATCTTATTAATTCGGGAATTTTGCCCCTTGAGTTTGTTGAAGATAAAGATTATGATCAGATGAATCAAAATGACGTTTTAGAATTAAAAGATTTAACTCATCTGGTGACACAGGCACAACCATTGGTGATGGTTTATAATGTCACGCAAAACCGCTATATTAAAACAAGACTCTTATTATCAAAGAGAGAACGTAAAATGATTCTTGCGGGTGGAGCCATTAATTTGATTAAGCAAGAAAGGGGAGAGTAAAATGAGAGTCGTCACGTTAATTCCTGGTGATGGAATTGGACCTGAAATTAGTGAGGCAGTTGTTAAAATTTTTGAAGCTGCTAAAGTGCCAATTGAATGGGAGATTGTTCAAGCTGGAGCTCATGTGATGGAAGTTGAAAAAACACCATTACCACGTGCTGTCATTGATTCCATTGAAAAAAATAAGGTGGCGTTAAAAGGTCCGATTACAACTCCAATTGGATTTGGATTTCGCAGTGTCAATGTTACACTTCGGCAAACGTTCAATTTATATGCCAACATTCGTCCAATTAAATCCATCAAAGGCATTACTTCACGGTATGAAAATATTGATTTAGTAGTTGTGCGAGAAAACACCGAAGATTTATATGCTGGCATTGAACATCAAATCGGCGATGTGGCAGCTGAAAGCATTAAGATTGTCACGAAAAAGGCTAATGAACGAATTGCAAAAGTAGCCTTTGATTTAGCGATTAAACAACATCGCAAGCTGGTGACAGCTGTTCATAAAGCAAACATTATGAAATTAAGTGATGGATTATTTTTAGACTGTGTTCGAAAGATTAAAGCGGACTATCCATCAATTGATTATCATGAACAAATTGTGGATGCAATGTGTATGAACTTAGTGATGAATCCTCAAAAATCGGATGTCTTAGTAATGGGAAATTTATATGGCGATATTTTATCAGATTTATGTGCCGGCTTGGTTGGCGGACTTGGATTAGTACCGGGAGCTAATTTAGGAGATGAAGTAGCCATTTTTGAAGCTGTTCATGGAAGTGCACCAGATATTGCAGGACAAAATATAGCAAACCCAACGGCTCTTTTACAATCTAGTATTTTGATGTTACGCCATTTGAATTTAAGTTCTTATGCCAATCAGATTGAAAAAGCAATGATGGCAGTTTATGAGGACGGTCTATATTTAACAAAAGACGTAGGTGGAGAAGCAACACTTTCTTCCTTTACTGAACAGATTATTGAAAAAATAATCAAATAATTATTGTATTTTTTGACATTTCGTGTCCTTTCTGTGTTATTATAGATGAAATAAATAACAAAATATGTTATAATTTCTAATAAATTGCATAAATGGGTATTTATGTATTATTTAGAATAGGGCATTGGAGGCACACATAATGAAACAAGAGGATCAAATAAAGGAAGTCAAATGGGAGAATGATGAAACTTTAATTTGGAGAAATCCAGCAGAGGAAACGTATTATCTACGTAAACGTTGGGAACTTCGTAAGTTAGACCGTTTTTTAGATTTAGGATGTGCAACGGGGCGTCACGCCTTATTCTTTGCAGAAGATGGCTACACAGTGACGGCATATCAATCTAAAAATGATAGTTTGAGTGAATTATTAGAAAAAGTAAATGAGTTAGGTTTAGAAATGAAGTACGTTCATGGTCCATTAACGTCTCTTTCTTTATCAGATGAAAGTTTTGATTGTGTTTTAGCATACGATTGCTTACATGAATTAAATCAGGATGAAATGATTCAAGTCTTTAAGGAAGTATATCGTATTTTGAAAGTAGGAGGCGAATGTTACATGACATTGCCAAATACCTTCCTTTCAAAAAAGCTGATTCAAAATTTTAGTGTGATCTCGTATAAGAAGGTGACAACTTTCACGCAAAATAACGGATCTGAATGTTACCATTTACTCTTAAAAAAATAAAAAGTGGTTCTATAAT
>NZ_AEXQ01000057.1:0-10785 GCF_000191865.1 Turicibacter sp. HGF1 | reverse complement strand
CGTAGTAGTATTCTATCAGTTTTTTTTATTTATATTAGTAATTTTCAGAACGGATTTCGAAGTGTGCTTGATCATATGAGCAAACTGGGCATTTTTTAGGTGCTTTTTTACCAAAGTGAATGTGTCCACATTCTTGGCAAATCCAAGCTACTTCTCCATCACGCTCAAATACTTGACCTTCTTCTAAATTCTTTAATAATTGTAAGTAACGTGCTTCATGTTCTTTTTCGATTTTTCCAACCATTTCAAATAATACAGCAATGCGATTGAACCCTTCAGCGCGGGCTTGTGCTGCAAATGTTGCATACATATCTGTCCACTCACCATTTTCTCCCGCTGCAGCATCTTTTAAATTTGTCATTGTATCCGCTACTTCACCCTCGTGCAATAACTTGAACCATAATTTTGCATGTTGCATTTCATTATGGGCTGTTTCTAAGAAAATGTTAGAGATTTGCTCATATCCTTCTTCTTTTGCTTTAGCAGCATAGTAAGTATATTTATTACGCGCCATTGATTCTCCTGCAAATGCATGCATTAAGTTTTCTTCAGTTTTAGTTCCTTTTAAATTACTCATTATAGATCTCTCCTTATAACTCTTATTTTCAACTTTTTTCTTATAAACTAGTAACTATTACTAGTTTATATCATTTTTAAATAAAAATCAATAATAATTACTACTTTTCTTCAAATTAATTGATAATATGATATTTAATGATAATTATTATCAATATATATATAGTAAAAAATGTGATTACTTCTAATCAAAATAATCACATTTTTTACTTTTAGACTCATTTAATTTTAATTCTATACCACGATAGGCAATATTATTAAAAATTCAGTTCCTTGGTTAATAATACTGTTTACAGTAATTTCTCCTCCATGCATTTTTATAGCTGATTGGGTTAAAGATAACCCTAAGCCTATTCCACTATTGGAAGAAAGATTAGTTCCTTGACAACGGTAAAATGGTTTAAATATATTTTCATACTCCTCTACCGCTATCCCCTCTCCAGTATCAGAGATTTTTATATAGATATTTTCTTGTTCTTTCACGCAAGAAATTGTGACTGTTCCTAAAGGCTTATTGTACTTTATAGCATTTTCAATGATATTGTACAGTGCTCGATATAGTAAAATTTCATTTCCTACCATTTCGTCTTCTATCTCTTCTATGTTAACTTCTATACTGATTCCACTCTTTGATGCAATGACATTTAAGTCTTCAACCACATCTTCAAGAATAACTGAAACATTAACCCGGTCATTTAAGGGTTCATTTTCTTGTCTAATGATATCTAGTAATGTTTCAATAATTCCATTCATCTTTAAAACTGACTTTTCTACAACCTCTATAGTAGTTTTATATTCTTCAATATTAGTTTCTTCATTACTTTTTAATACGTCAATATTGGTTTTAATAACTGCTAATGGAGTTTTCAGTTCATGCGCTACACTAGAATTAAATCTTTTTTGCGAAGCAAATGCATTCTCTAATTTAGCAAGCATCTTATTAAATGAAATGGCCAATTCTTGAATTTCATCATGTGGCCCTTTTACATTTAAAGTGCAAGTTAAATTATCTTCATTTATTTCCTTTATATTATGGTTTAAATCAATAACAGGTTTTAATGCTTTATTAACTACAAAATAAGTAGTAAGGCAACCTAATATAGTAATAAAGCAAAACGTAATAATTGAAGTAGTATAAATATTCGATACTGTCTCACCTATGGCATTATCTATAATAACGACATTATTATCCGTCATATAATTCGGAATAATGATACCGTATGTTTCATTATTTTCAAATGAATAGATATCTATTATCAAGTCTGTTAACCCTGGCATTGTTTTTTTTATATCATAATTAATTGAAACAACAAGAATTGCACTTGTTAAAATCATGATTACTAAAGTCAATAAGGTAAATCTCCATTTTAAAGTCAATTTAAATTTCTTCAAATCTAGCTTCCTCCAAATAAATATCCAACACCTTTTATCGTTTGAATTATATTGTCTTTACCACTAATCGTGATCAGTTTTTTTCTTAAGGAATAAATATGAACCCTAATTACTGTCGTAAATGGATCCGCATTTTCATCCCAAACGTGTTGAATTAATTCCTCTGAACTAACAATTCGTCCTTTATTTTGTATGAGGTACTTTAAAATTGAGTATTCTTTCAGTGTTAAATTCAATATTTGGTCATTAAAGGTGACCTTATGAGTGGCTAAATCAAGACATAGTTCACCTTCTTTTATGATGGTAGGCACACTAGTAAACTCTCGTCTTAATAAAGCTCTAATTCGTGCTTTTAATTCTGAAAAATCGAAAGGTTTTACTAAATAATCATTTGCGCCTAAATCTAAACCTCTGATTTTATCTTCAATTTCCCTATTCGCAGATACAATAATTACTCGTGTTGTCATATCTTTTTCTCTTAATATTTCTAGGATAGAAAAACCGTCTATACTCGGGAGATTTATATCAAGAACCACTAAATTATAGGTATTAAAATTTAAAAGCTCTAATGCTTCCTCTCCATCCCCCGTAACATCAACAGCATATCCTTCCTTCTGTAGCCCCTTTTGTAAAGCTAATAATATATCTTTTTCATCTTCTATAATTAATAATCTCATAAAAAACTCCTAAATAACGATTAAACAACCTCACCTTTATATTAGTGAAGTTGTTTAATGGATTTTATTTAATAGGCTGTCTGATTTTCAAATATTATCATTCCATCCTGTATTGTTACAACTTTCTTACTTTCTTTTGCCACCTTATGATCATGTGTAATCACAATAATAGTATTTCCTCGTTCATTTAGTTCATTAAATAATTGAAGAATATCCTTTCCGGTAGCTGAATCTAATGCCCCTGTCGGTTCGTCAGCTAATAAAATAGTTGGATTCGTAACTAAAGCTCTCGCAATGGCTACACGTTGTTGCTGTCCTCCAGATAATTCATTTGGTTTATGAGAAATTCTTTCCCACAATCCAACCATTTTTATTTTTTCCTCTGCTATTTTAACAGCTTCATTTCTTGGTAATCCTTTAATTAGTAAAGGCATTATCACATTATCAAGAACAGTGTACTGTGGTATTAAATGATATTTTTGAAAGATAAATCCAATGTGTTCATTACGTAAGTTTGCTAAATCTACTTTATTACAATCCATTGTATTAATTCCATTAATATAATACTCTCCATCATCTGGAATATCCATACACCCTAAAATATTCATTAACGTTGTCTTTCCCGATCCTGATGACCCCAAAATAGCTATATACTCTCCATGTTCTACATTCAGGTTAATATCTTTAAGTACATGCAATGAATTTTCACCACTATGGTAATATTTATTAATATTTTTTAACGTAATAATATGATTCATAACTACCCCAGAATATCTATACTAATGACCGTGTTATTTTCACTATTCATTGTCACAGATAAGATAGAACCCTTTTTAATATCGGAAAATAATGCTTCTTCTCCAGTTAAACCATTGAAAATTTTAGCTCCCGCTGGAATAACTAAATCTTTTGTTTCTCCATTAAATGTCAATTGGCTAAATTGGTCAAAATTCAATCCTCCTTGTGAAATCATTGACTCCTCAGAAACTCCAAGATTTTCATCAGATGATTCACTTGATGAAAATTCAGTTGAATTGCCTTTTATTACTACACCATTTGGTAGTGTAAAAGTTTCACCATTTTCTAACTGAGAAAATTGGCTTTCATCTAAAGTAAATTCTAATGCTTCTTCATCCTCACTCTCATCTTCTAATGGTGTATAGTTATCATTACTCAATTTTAGGCTAATTTCATTTCCAACCATTTTTTCAACTTTTCCCAAATAGGAAGTTACCTGTAGTTGTTGTTCTTGTTCCTCAATCTGAGGTTGCTCCTCCTTATTTTCAGCCCAATTACCTTTATCACCTTCGGCACCACATCCTACTAATGATACCATTGTTAATGCTAAAACTGTTAATTCTAATGTTTTCTTCATAATAAAATTCATCCTTTCCTTTATTAGTATTTTTATTCATAACTCAACGCCTCTACAGGTTTGAGTTGAGATGCTTTATAAGCTGGGGAAAACCCGAATATAGTTCCTGTAAATATAGCAAATCCTAATGCCATTATTTGGCCTTCAACTGAAGGCGACACTGCTACTCCTACCTGCCTAACGAGTGGAATCACACAGTAACTAACAAGTATCCCAGTTATTCCACCAAAACTACTAATAATAATAGCCTCAAAAAGAAATAAAGACATAATTGTTCTTTCTTGTGCTCCAAGTGCTTTTAGAATTCCTATTTCTTTTGTACGCTCTTTTACAGTTAAAGATAAAACATTCATTATCCCAATTCCACCTACGACAAATACAATACTAGCAACAGAGATTAATAAAACATTCATGGTACGTGCAGATTCACTAGCAGCTTCTATACGACTTCCAGCATCTTCAGCTTTGTAAACATTGTCATCTTCTAAAAGATAGTTCAACGAATCTTCTATCTCAGCCATTGCCTTTTTAACGGATTTAATATTATTTGCTAAGGCTACAATTTGAGGTGTGGTACTCTTATCAAAAATGTTTTCTTGCGCTATAGAATATGGCATAAAAATAGTATCATCAGGACTTAACCCTTGCATTCCATCCGCACTTCTTTCTAACACTCCTATTATTTTGTAATTTTTCCCTTCTATCGTAATTGTTTTTCCGACCGCCTCTTCAGCTTGTGAAAAGTATTTAGTTGCTATTCCATCCCCAATTACAACAACATGATTCCCCTCCTCTATATCAATTCGATCTATATTATATCCCTGTATAATATTTAACTTAGAAACCGTGCTATACTCTTCTGTGACCCCTGTAATTGAAACATTTCCTTTTATTCCATTTAATACAGCTTGCTTATATGCCCCCCCTCTTAGGTAAATACCACTTAATGTAGTACTTTCATTCATAATAAACTCCATTTGTTCAGTTGTTAAATGTGGATAACTCCCTTCAAATACCTTGTTTCCCTTAGAATAATCGACATTAACATAAATTGTTTCTGCGCTCAATCCACTAAATTGATCCTTGACTGCCTCTTCCCCTCCCTTTCCGATCGCAATAACAGCTACAATTGTGGCTGTCCCTGCTATAATTCCTAAAGAAGTTAAAATCACCTTCGATTTATTCTCTAAAAGATTTTTTAAAACCAGTCTTATCATTTCAAAAAATCTCATACTCCTATCCTCCAACCACAACAGTGTCGCCTTCTGAAAGACCACTTACTATTTCAGAAATTTTTCCATCTGAGAAACCAGTTGTAATTTCTACTTCTTTTAGAGTCCCATCGTCTTGTTTAACTTGCACAAATTGTTTTCCATCTTTTAATGTAATCGCCTTATTAGAAAGAGTTAAAACATCTTTAACATCCTTGACAATAAATTGGGCACTAACAGTCATCCCTTCAAGTAATTTCAAATCATTCCCACTTATCTCAACCATAACAGAATAGTTAACTGAACTTCCTTGTCCATTCGGCTTTAAATTAATGAAACTTACGGTCCCTTCTAACATTTGATCCTGATAAGCGGAAACGATTAAATTAACACGTTGTCCTTCTTCAATCTTTGTAATTTCTTCTTGAGTAACTGTTATTTCTGCAAAAACCTTGGCATTTTCCCCAATTGTTACAATAGGGATTTCTGATGAAGTAGTTGAGCCCACTGTATAATTCAAATTAAGAATCGTCCCATCTATTTGTGCATATAAAGTAGAATTCTCTTTTAATTTATTAACCTTAGCGATTTGTTCATTAATTTTATCAACTTCTTTTTGAGCATTATTAATTGAATGATCTAACTCGCTATTAGTCAATGCATTTATTTCCCTATTAGCTGATTCTTCCTTTACTTCACTTTCTTTTTCCTTAGTACGTTCAACATCTAAACTATTTAAACTTTGATTTGTATTTTTAATCTCTGTTTCGAGTAACGATTTTTCTGATAATAATGTACTTTCAGTTAGCTTTAATTCTTGTAGTTTAGCTTCAATTTCTTCTGCATCACTCTCTTTCGTTTCATCGCTTTCTTGTAATAGGTTGGTATCTTCTACCGTGCTATTCTCTTGTAACACATGATTTTCGTCTACGTTGCGAGCTGTAGCTAAGTTTTGCATCTCTTCTATTTGACGTCTTACATCCTCTAATTTTTTATTAACGTCATTTAATTTATCCGTTAATTGATTAATATTATTTACTAAGGAATTTCTTTGGCTTTCATATTGATTCTTTGATCCTTGTACTTTATCTTCCCACGCTTTATTTTGATTCAGAACAGTCACCTGTTTATTATTCTTTGTAGATACTAAAGTTGCAGTTGCCCGCTCAAGCTGAGAGTTTAACTCTTCTAATTTATCATTAATAAATTTTTCAGAAATCGTTGCAATTTTATCCCCAATACTAACACGTTCTCCCTCTTTAACAAATAACTCCCCTATCTCGACGGGTTCTTCGAAATTTTGATTAACAGCTTGAAGCTTTAATGAACCTGATCCATTCGAGCCCGCTATAATATCTCCTCTTTTTACTTCATACTCTCGTTCCCTAGATACCAATTCACTATTAGTCTCGTTACTATCCTTAAACTTTGTATATGTGATTACTCCTGTTGGAGCTAATATCATGACTCCCACAACAATGGCTATTGTTTTTTTAGATAAAGCTTTATATTTTTTCCCCATCTTTGTATCACGCTCCTTATTTTCTAACTCTCCCATAGATGATTCTATCTTTTTTTCATCCATATAAAATATTTAGTATCCTAGGTACACACTTATCCTAACAAATTCAATGTAAAATTAACGTTAAGAAAAATAGTAATTAAAAAAGAAAAAGCCCAACACTTAAATGTGTTGGGCCTTATAGGCTAATCTAATTCTTTAACAAAAGATTCAATTTTTATTTCTTGTTTTGCTCCCATCATTTGACCAACAAGTGCAACTATTAATGCTGGTAATAGCCAGTTAAATCCCAACTTAGCAAGAGGCAACTGATTCATGATCGGCAACTGTAAAGCTGTTAAGATACTTAGAACAAGTGTCGTATATCCTGCAAGGATATACGGTAATTTACTTGTGAAGAAGTTTTTGAATAAACTTAAGATAATTAACGCAACTGATACCGGGTAAATAATCGTTAAAACTGGTACTGAAAGTGAAATAATTGTGTCTACTCCTACATTTGATGCAATTGCACTAAATACACAGATGAAAATTGCAACATATTCGTATTTTAATTTTTTGTTTGTTACATCTTCAAAGTATTTACTTGTCACTGATGTTAATCCAATGGCTGTTGTTAAACATGCAAAGGCAACAATAATACCTAAAATAATTAATCCTGGTTGTCCCATTAATTGTTTTGTAATGGCAATTAATAAGGCAGTTTGTGAAACTGATCCATCAAATTGTGTTGAAACAGTAGCTCCTAAGTAAGTTAATCCCCCGTACACTAAGACTAATCCACAAGAAGCTAAAATTGCTGATTTAATAGTCAATTTGATTTGTTCTTGTTTATCAGTGTATCCTTTACTTAAGAAAGAAGTCATCATAAAAGCTGTGATTCCCCCTATCGCTAAAGCATCCATTGTTTGGTATCCTTGTGTTAACCCCGTCGCAAATAAATCGTCTGAAGTAATCGTATGATTTAAACTACCTAGAGGAGAGATGAATCCTTTCCCAATTAAGAATACTAGGGCTAGTAATAAAACTGGTGTTAAGAACTTTCCAATAATGTCCATTACTTTACTTGGACGAATGGTTAATAGTAAAGTTACGGCAAAGAAAATAACTGAGAAGACAGCCGAATTAATTCCAGATGTAAAGGGTTGAATGCTTAATTCAAATGTTGTCGCGGCCGTTCTTGGAATCGCGATAATGGGTCCTAGACAAAGCATGGTGATAACTTCTAAGCTAACTCCAAATACTTTGCCAGCACGCCCCATAATGGCTTGGTAACTTCCAGCCTTTGCAACAGCGTAAATTGAAAGTAAGATGATTCCAACATCTCCTAAAATAAATCCAAGGAAACTTGTTAGCCACTCACTTCCTGATGTCACCCCGATAAATGGTGGGAAAATCAAATTACTTGCTCCAAAGAATATTGAAAACAAGGCAAATCCTACAACGATAATATCAACTTTTTGTTTCATACTTTCCTCTCCTTTTTCGTGTAAATAAAAAACCACATAGTATCTAGTGACTATGTGGTTACCTTGTCCATTTTTCATAAAAAGGGCCACATAGTTATTTTCTATGTGGCATCTACTTTATAAGAAGTTATAGCCATCATAGAGACAAACGCCTAAAGGTTTGTATCTATGATGAAATGAAGAAATCATAAATACAAACCTAACAATAATAGCTATAGTAAAATCGTGTTGTTAAATTTGAATTCATGTTTACTCCATCCTCTCTTCGTTATAAAATATTGTTACACTTATTATAATGGCATTATAAAATAAAATCAACCTATATATACCAATTTTTTCAAAGGGGATTTTTAATGGGAACCTATTATATTAAACAAAAAATATTTTCACTACGAGATCACTATTATGTTTATGATAAACATGAACAAGCAGCTTTTGAAGTAACCGGAAAATTTATAGCTATCGCCGATCAATTAACCATTCGCGATTTAAACCAAAATGAATTATTCACCGTTAAGCAAAAACTTATGACTGTATGGGGAGCCTATGATATTTATAAAGGAGACATCTTATGCGCAACAATTAAACGTCGACCTAGTCTATTTAAACCCAAGCTTGATGTTGAAAGTGAATATGGAAATTTTCAATTACGTGGAGATGTCTTTGATCACAACTTTAGCATTACAAAGGATGGTCAAGAAGTTGGACACATTGAAAAAAAATGGTTCAAACTAAGTGATCACTATGAACTACAAGTGGCTACTGGCCAGGATGATGCCTTCTTTATTGCCATGTTAATCGCGATTGATAACTGTCTACATAATAATAAAAATAATTAATTTAAAAATATATAAATAATTTTCAAAATTATGGATAAGCTAATAGTGGTTACACGTTTTGCAGATCATTTATGATTTTAAGCCTTCTTTCTACTTCCTAAATCTAAAAAATCCACGAGAATTCTCGTGGATTTTTTAGTTCTTTTCAACTGTGTTATAATGAATTTGAATTAATTGGTTTTGTACCGAGGAGGATGAAATAAGTTGAAGGCAAATTATCATTCACACACAACGAGATGTCATCACGCAAAAGGAAGCGATGAAGAATATATTTTAAGTGCTATCAAAGGTGGCTTCGATGAAATTGGATTTTCTGATCACTGTCCTTGGCCATTTGAAAATGGATATTCATCTAGAATTCGCATGGATGTTTCTGAGTTTGAAAATTATGTGACAAGTGTCCAAGCACTAAAAGAAAAATATAAAAATCAAATTAGCGTCAAAATTGGTTTAGAGTGTGAGTATTTTGAGGAATACTTGCCATGGCTTAAAAACTTAATTCATGAATATAAGCTAGATTACGTTATTTTTGGAAATCACTTTTCTGAAAATGAATCTCGTGGTTATTATTTTGGAACAGAGACAACGTCAAAAGAAGCCTTATATCAATATATGGAAACAGCTATCAAAGGAATGGAAACTGGCTTATTCTCATACTTCGCCCATCCTGATTTATTTATGCGATCATGGACGGATCTTAATGAAGACTTCTATTACGTTTGCCGTAAAATATGTGAAAAAGCAAAAGAATTAGATATCTTATTAGAATATAATATCTCAGGATATATCTATAATCGTGATTTTAATGTAAATGGATTCCCAAATATTAATTTCTGGACAATTGCAGCCGAAGTCGGATGTAAAGCTATCATTGGAATTGATGCACATCATAATATGTATTACGAAACAGAAGAATATCGTAATCGTGCCTTAAAAGAATTAGCTGATTTAAATATTGAAGTCGTTGAAACAATGCCATTTATTCAACATTAGAATGAAACCTATTAACTTGGTTAAATCTATTATTATACAAGGAGGAATTCAAATGAATCATCAAGAAATTTTAGATATTCTTAATTTTCGCCATGCCTGTAAAGAATTTGATTCAAGTAAAAAGATTTCAAAGTCAGATTTTGATGTGATCTTAAAAGCAGGCCAACTTTCGCCAAGCTCAATGGGAATTGAACCATGGAAATTTCTTGTTATTGAGAATGAGGCCCTTCGTAATGAGTTAGCGCCACTCTCTTGGGGTGGAAAAGTACAAATTCCTAGTTGTTCACACCTTATTATTTTACTTAGTCGCAATGCTAGTGATTTAAAACACAACTCTGCGTACATCGACTATTTATTACGAGATGTTAAACAGATGCCAAATGAAACAATTGAAGGATTTAAAGGTATCATGAAATCTATTGAAGATACTCGTTTTAATAATGACGAGCGTGCTATTTTGAATTATTCATGTTTACAAACTTATTTAGCAGCCGCAAATATGATGACAGTTGCAGCAATGGAGAACATTGATTCATGTCCAATCGGTGGATATGATCAACAGGCAGTTGAAAACTTATTAGTTAGTCGAGGATTACTCGATAAAGATCACTTCTATTTAACGTTAATGATTGCATTTGGATATCGTAAAAATGAAGCTAAACCAAAAAGTCGTCAACCATTAGAAAGTATTGTTGAGTGGGTTAAATAAAGAAAAAATCGCCTAAAACAGG
>NZ_AEXQ01000058.1:0-4274 GCF_000191865.1 Turicibacter sp. HGF1 | reverse complement strand
TAGGGAGCTATCGGTTCTTTTTTTTTGTAGGAATCAGGATACGATCTAATATTTTATAAATTAGATGGTATTTATTTTGTTCTTCTATTTAATTAGCATATCAAAGTAGCAAAATATAATCTATAATTAAAGAGATAAAACTGTTTTAATTTTTAGTAAGGGTTATTAGGAGGAGAAGGATGAATAAAGCCTTAACAATTAAAGATATAGCTGAAATCGCTGGGGTAGCGAAAAGTACTGTATCTCGTTACTTGAACAATGGCAAAGTGAGTGAAGAAACAAAGGAAAAAATCAGGAGAGTTATTGAAGAGCATAATTATGAACCAAACGCTTTTGCACAGAGTCTAAAAGCAAAAAAAACAAAATTTGTTGGAATCATAGCCCCTGGGTTAGATTCTATTGTTACATCAAAAGTAATTATGGCCATTGATACAACCTTAAGAGAAAATGGATACAATCCATTAATTATAAATACTAGTTTACGAAAAGATTTAGAAATTGAAAGTATCGAAAATTTAGCACGATTAAAAGTAGATGGAATTATTTTAGTAGCGACCGAAATTAAAGATGCTCATCGAGATGTAATTAGTCAGTTAAAGGTTCCATTTTTAATGGTTGGACAAGTCTGTGATGGAGTTACTTCAATTGTTAATGATGATTATCATGCAGGGTTTGAAGTAGGGAGATATATTCAAGAGATGGGGCATCAGGATGTTATTTATTTGGGCGTATCAAAAGATGATACTGCGGTAGGAATAAATCGTCGTAATGGGGTTTTGGATGGATTACGTTACCAAAATAATTTGATGAATATTCGTATAATGGAGTCAGATTTCACAAGTGAACTTTCTGAGAAAATAGTCAACGATGCTTTAAAAGATAGTAAACCAAGTGCAATTATTTGTGCTACAGATCGAATAGCATTAGGGGCTAGAAAAGCTATTCAACGACATAATTTAAGTGTACCAGAAGATATATCACTTACAGGTTTTGGAGGATATGATTTGGCAACTTTAGTTACACCACCTTTGACGACAATTAAATTTGAAAATGAGAAAACAGGACACTTAGCCGCTGAAACGATTATAGACCTAATGGAAGGAAGAGATGTTGCAGAACTACAGGTTATTGGCTATCAGTTAATCAAATCAAAAAGTGTAAAGCATAAATAAAGATAAAAAAGACAATCTAGTTTTTAAAACCTGATTTGTTTTTTTTTTTTTTTGTAAATGCTTACTGAAAGGGGTTGCTATATGGTAATTATTATGTTATATTATTTTCGTAATCGGTGGAACCGGTTCCTATGGTGAGGGGAGAAATGAAATATGTCTAACAAAAAAGAAATTTATCAAAAAATTTCAGAAGAATTATTAACGTTAATTGGTGGAAAAGAAAACATACAAGGAGTAGCGCATTGTGCAACACGATTAAGAATTGTCTTAGTTGATAATTCATTAGCTGATTTAGATCAAATTGGGCAATTAGAATTAGTTAAAGGGGTCTTTGTGGCAGGAGATCAATTGCAAATTATTTTTGGCGCAGGAACAGTTAATAATGTTTATGATGTCTTTACAGAAGTTAGTGGAACAGAAAGAATGTCTTTAGGTGATGTTAAAGCTCAATCAGTACAGAAACAGAATGCATTTCAAAAAGCTATTAAATCGTTATCTGACGTTTTCGTAGATATCATTCCAGGTTTATTAGCTGCAGCCCTATTGATGGGATTGACAGGTTTACTTGGGCAAGAAGGAATTTTTGGTCCTCAATCTGTGATTGAGATGTTTCCATCTTTAGCTGGAATTAATCGCTTCTTATCAATTTGTTCAACAGGAATCTTTACAATATTACCAATGTTAGTTGTTTATTCAGCAACAAGACGTTATGGTGGAACACCTGTTCTTGGATTAGTTATTGGAGCAATTATGTTACATCCTGATTTAGCAAATGCTTATTCTGTTGGAAATGGAACAGTTGATCCCGAAGTTATTAATATTTTTGGACTAAATGTAGAATTAGTTGCATTTCAAGGTGGGATTATCATTGCTTTAATGATGGGATTCATTACGGCTAAACTTGATATTTTCTTTAACAAAAAAATTCCAGATATGGTTAAATTATTCTTTGCACCATTAGCAACAGTAGTGATTGCAGCATTCTTATTATTTACAGTCATTGGTCCACTAGGACGTGCTCTAGCAGATATTATTACTTATTCATTATTATGGGCAACAACAAATTTAGGAATTTTTGGTTTCATGTTGTTTGCAGGAATTCAACAAATCATTGTTATTACTGGAATTCATCATGTTATCGGAGCAGTTGAGGCACAATTAATCGCAGATACTGGACGTAACTTTATTATGCCATTAATGTCAGTTGCTTTAATTGCACAAGGTGGAGCAGTTCTTGGATTCTTACTTTTAAATTGGAAAGATGCTAAAGTTAAACAAATTTGTATTTCTTCATTTGGGTCAATTTTATTTGGAATTTCTGAACCGGCTATTTTCGGAGTAACTTTAAAAAATAAATTCCCATTAATTGCAGGATGCTTAGGAGCAACTTTAGGGGGAGCATATGTTTATCTTACACATGTAACAGCTATTGGATTTGGTGCAACAGCTATTCCTGGAATTGCAATTGTAGCAGCTGAAGGAAATGGACATCTTAATTATATTTTTGCTCATTTAATTGCTTTATCAGCTGGATTTATCTTTACATATGTATATGGAAAAGTAAAAGTTAAAAGAGAGGTAGCTTAATTATGAGATACAAAGAGCCTAAACATCGAACAATTCTAGAAGCTACAACAGAAGAATTAGTTCAACTTCTAGAAAAGTCAAAAGATGATAATTGGAAACCAATTTATCATATTCATCCAGAGTTTGGTTTATTAAATGATCCAAATGGATTAGCATATTTTAATGGTTATTATCATCTTTTTCACCAATGGTATCCTTTTGGGACAACACATGGAATGAAACATTGGGCTCATTTGAAATCAAAAAACTTAGTTGAATGGACACGTGAAGAAGTAGCATTAATACCAACTGAAGATTATGAAGCTCATGGAGCATATTCAGGAACAGCTATAGAAATAAATAATCAGTTGTATTTGTATTACACTGGAAACATTAAATTAGATAAGTTTAATCGAAGCGCAAATCAGTGTTTAGCTATTATGGATGATAAGGGGAATATTCAAAAACATCCATCAAATGCGTTGATTGAAGGCGTTCCACAAGGGTATACCGGACATGTTCGTGATCCAAAAGTATTTAAAAAGAATGGTCAATATTATATGATTTTGGGAGCTCAACGATTAGATGAAACAGGAACCTTTATTATGTATCAATCCCCAGATGGAGTAGATTGGAGTTTTTTAGGAGAGTTAACGTTAAAAAACTTTAATCAGAATTTAGGGTATATGTGGGAATGTCCAGACTTTGCTGAGATTGACGGAAAGGATTTATTGATTTTTTCACCACAGGGAGTTGAAGTACAAGGTGAGAAGTATAAAAATTTATTTAATGTAACGTATGTAATTGGAAAGTTAGATTTAGATCAATTGATATTTGAAGTAGAATCATTTGATGAATTTGAGCGAGGATTTGATTTCTATGCGACTCAAACTTTTAAAGGAAAAGAAAATCAAACACTACTATTAGCCTGGGCAGGTTTAGGAGAATTTGAATATCCAACTGATATTTTTGGATGGGCTCATTGCTTAACATTCCCAAGAGAAATTAGAATCAAAGATAATAAGGTTATTCAAATTCCAGCAAAAGAACTTGAGTTATTACGTCTCAATAAAGTATCAGAAGCAGGTCAATGTCAAGGATTTTCTTTATTAGAAAATGATACAAATACATATGAGTTAAATATGATACTCACCCCAAATGATGCAAATATTTTTGGAATAAACCTATCAGTTTCAAAAGAGGAACGTCTGGTATTAGAGTTTAATCAGAAAAATCAAACCGTTACACTTGATCGAAGTGAATTAAAACATCAGTTTGTTGAAGAGTTTGGGACATATCGTCAAGCAGAATTAAAAATTGGTGAAAAGATTGAAATTAAAGTTTTAATGGATAATAGTATTGTTGAAATCTTTATTAACAATGGGGAGTTAGCCTTTACAAGCCGATTATTCCCATTAGAAAATTCAACTAATATAGAGATTTTTAGCGATGGATTAATGTCCTATAAGTATGAGAAGTATCTTTTAAAACATGGTATTTAATTTATTTACCATACATAAAAAAAGGTCTGTCAAA
>NZ_AEXQ01000059.1:0-82741 GCF_000191865.1 Turicibacter sp. HGF1 | reverse complement strand
CCAAAAATTTATTAACATCCTTATTAGGGTGTTTTTTTTATGTTTTTAAATATAATTTTATTCTAATGATCAAAGTTTTCCTTTAAATGAAATGAAATTTACAAATAAAGTTTACTTGGGGTATACTAGTATTGAACTTATTAAATAAGAGTACATACCAATGGAGGTTAGTTATGGATGTAGCAGTTATAGGTGTCAATCATCACTTGGCTCCAATACAGATTAGGGAAAAAGTTTCATTTACAGATTCTCAAAAAATAGAAGCTATAAATGTTTTGTTGGATCAGGATATCAATGAAATTGTTATTTTATCTACATGCAATAGAAGTGAAATTTACATTCATGCTAATACAATTGACGAAAAGATTAATGTTATTAAAAATTTTTATGAAGAATTCTTTCATGATGATGAGATAAAAAATTTCCTATTTTCAAAAACGGGAGAACGGGCAATGGGTCATTTATTTGAGGTGGCATCTGGTCTAGATTCTATTGTTTTAGGTGAAGATCAAATTTTAGGACAAGTAAAAAAAGCCCATGAATTTTCTATGCAACTTGGGGCAAGTAAAAAGTATTTTAATAAACTCTTTAGAGAAGCAATTATGACCGCTAAAGAAATTAAGAATACGACTAAAATCTCTGAGCAACCTTTATCAATTAGTTATATAGCTATAAAACTTTTAAAAGAAAAAATAGGTTCGTTAAAAGGAAAGAATGCTTTAGTTATTGGGTATGGAAAGATGAGTAAATTAGCGATTACTTATCTGAATGATGAGCAGGTTAATGAGATTTATGTGGCAAATAGAAGTCACGGCAAAGTTCAGGATATTGGCGATAGGTTTACTAATGTCATGCCTATTCTATATGAAAATCGGTACGATGTATTGAATGATGTTGATTTAGTTATAACAGCTACTGCCTCTCCTCATGTTATTTTAAAGCTAGAGCATATGCCAACGATTGATCATAAGATTTGCATGATGGATATTGCGCTTCCTCGCGATATTGATCCAGCTATTAAAAAAATGAATAATATTGAACTTTATGATATTGACGACTTAAAGAAAATACACGAAGAGAATGATAATAAGCGAAATGAGTTAGCACTAATTGGACGTCAAATTATTAATCGTAAAATAGAAGAGTTTCTACAGTGGCTAGAGTTAGCTAACATTGACCCAACCATTCAATCATTAAATGAAAAATGTTTGGAAATTAAATCGGATAGTTTAGATTACTTATTTAAAAAAATAAATCTGGATGCAAAAGAGAGAAAATTGATTGATAGGATGATGGAATCGGCCTTAAAACGATTAATAAGAGAGCCTATTATTAATCTAAAACAAATTGATAATAAACATAAACGTGATGAGTATATTAAGTTAATTGAGGAATTATTTGATATCTAGTATTAGGAGGCAACAGGATGATAAATATAAAATCACAGAAAATTTTTGAAGAAGCAATTGAATATATACCTGGCGGAGTTAATAGTCCCGTAAGAGCATTTAAATCAGTAGGGTTGAGTCCAATTTTTATTGATCATGCCCATGGTAGCAAGATATATGATGTAGATGGTAATGAATATATTGATTACATTTGTTCTTGGGGACCTCTTATGTTAGGCCATTCTCCGCAAGAATTAACTGATGGAATCGAAGACGTGATTAAAAAGGGGACAAGTTTTGGGGTACCAACACAAATCGAAGTTGAGATGGCCAAGATTATTGTAGATGCCTATCCAGCTATTGATCAGGTACGAATGGTTAATTCAGGAACTGAAGCGACAATGAGTGCGTTACGAGTTGCAAGAGGATATACCAATAGAAATAAGATCTTAAAGTTTGAGGGATGCTATCATGGTCATTCAGATGCACTATTAGTTCAATCTGGTTCTGGAACCATTACTTATGGGGTGCCAACAAGTCCTGGAGTGCCTGAAGATGTGGTTAAACACACTTTAGTCTGCAAATATAATGATTTAGCAGCTGTTAGACGTATTTTTGAGGAACAAGGAAATGAGATAGCCGCTGTGATTGTAGAAACTATTTCTGGTAATATGGGACTAGTTAAAGGAAAACAAGAATTCATTGAATTATTACGCGAGGTATGTACTGAATATGGAGCTGTTTTAATTTTTGATGAGGTTATTACTGGATTTAGAATTGATTATCATAGTTCTCCTGCTTATTTTAACGTTGAACCTGATATGGTTTGCTTTGGAAAAATTATTGGAGCAGGACTTCCTGTTGGTGCATACGGCGGAAAAAAAGAGATTATGAGTGTTGTATCTCCTGTCGGGCCAGTTTATCAAGCTGGAACTTTATCCGGTAACCCATTAGCTATGTATATGGGGAAAAAGAATTTAGAAATTTTAAGGGATAACCCGCAAATCTATACTGAATTAGATCGAAAAGCTCTAAAACTTGAAGAGGGAATTAAAGCTAATTTAGAGAAGCTAGGATTAGATTATACGGTAACACGTGCGGGTTCATTAGTTTGTTTATTCTTTGCTAAAGGACCTATTGAAAATTATGATGATGCTAAGCGATGCGATATCGATAGATTTAATAAGTATTTTAAAGCGTTATTAAGTCAAGGAATTTTAATTGGTCCTAGTCAATATGAAGCGATGTTCTTATCCAATGCTCATACGGATGAAGATATTGAAAAAACAATTGAAGCAAATTACGAAGCATTAAAATTGGCTCATCAAGAATGATTTATTATGTGATAAAAACCTAGTCCATTTGGCTAGGTTAATTTTTTAAAGGTTTCAAGGAGATAAATGATGAAAAAAGCTGTATTAGTTGTAAGTTATGGAACAAGCCATAAAGAAACACGAGAAAAAACAATAGAGGCTTGTGAGAAAAAAATACATAAATCTTTTAAAGATTATGATTTTTATAGGGCATATACATCTGATAAGATTATCAGTAAGATAAAAGAACGAGAAGGAGTAGAGATTCATAACCCAACTAAGGCTTTATCACAAATATTAGAAAAAGGATATGATGAAGTATTAGTGCAATCTTTGCATATTATTTGCGGAGATGAGTTTAATCAATTAAAAGAAGAGGTAGAAGCCTATCAACATAAATTCAAAAAAATTTTATTAGGGAGGCCTTTATTGTCAGTTGGTCATGATTACGAGGAGGTAGCAAAGGCTTTAGAAGATGAGTTGTTTGCCATGAATAAAGATGAGGCCGTTGTATTTATGGGACATGGGATGTCTCATAAATGTAATCAAGAGTATTTAGGAGTTGAGTCTGCTTTAAGATCGCATGGTATCAATGCTTATGTAGGAACGATTGAAGGGACGCCTAGATTAGAAGAGGTGATACCGCGATTAAAGGCTGGTCAAGTAAAGACGGTTAATTTAATGCCTATGATGTTAGTAGTAGGGTACCATGCTAAAAAAGAGATGATAGGCAATAGTCAAGATTCATGGAAAAATGTATTGGAGTCCGAAGGATTTGTTGTGAATGTTCAACTGAAAGGTCTAGGAGAGAATATTGGGATCCAAGATAAGTTTTTAAAACATGCGCAAGAGTGCTTAAAGGAGGTTTAGTATGCGAGTAGTGGTCGGTACAAGAGGAAGTAAATTAGCGCTGACGCAAACGCAATGGGTGATTGATCAGTTAAGAAAATATCATCCTGAGGTGGAATTTGAAGTTAAAATCATCAAGACAAAAGGTGATTTGATTCAACATGTTTCGTTGGATAAAATAGGAGATAAAGGGTTATTTGTAAGAGAAATAGAGCAACAATTATTAGATAAAGAAATTGATATAGCTGTTCATAGTATGAAAGATATGCCGTCAAAATTGCCCAAAGGGTTAAAGTTTGCAGCGGTTCCTAAACGCGAAGATCCACGAGATGTGCTAATCTTAAAAGATGGATATAAAACGTTAGAGGATTTGCCTAAAGGGGCTAAAATAGGAACGGGAAGTAAAAGAAGAAAGTATCAATTATTAAAATATCGACCAGATTTAGATATTTTATCGATTAGGGGAAATATTGATACGAGAATTAGAAAAATAGAGGATGAGAATTTAGATGGAATCGTACTTGCGGCTGCAGGGATATTAAGAGCGGGAATGAGTGAAATGATTAGTAGTTATATTCCAGTTGATATTATGGTGCCGGCTCCAGCTCAAGGAGCATTAGCGATTCAGATTAGGGAAGCAGATTTAGAGATTGAAGCGTTAATAGAGAGTATTAAAGATGTTGAAACTGAAATTAGGGTAGCAGCAGAAAGAGCCTTTTTAGCAGGTGTGAATGGTGGCTGTCATATTCCAATGGGAGCGTATTGTGAATTAGAGGGTGAAAAGCTTAAGTTAACAGGCCTTTATGGAAGTGAGAATGGAAATTGTCTGGTGAGGAAGTGTTTAGAAGGTGGAATTGAGTCACCGATTGAGTTAGGATTAGAGGTTGCACAGTTTGTTTTAAAGGAGTATGACAATTATGAAAGGTAAGGTTTATCTTGTAGGAGCAGGGCCAGGTGATTATAAGTTATTAACGTTAAAGGGACTAGAGTGTATTCAGCAGGCAGATGTTATTGTTTATGATCGATTAGCGAATGTTCATTATTTAAAGGAAGCTAAACCCGATTGTGAGATTATTTATGTTGGCAAGGCATCTAGTGATCATACGCTACCTCAAGATGATATTAATCGTGTGATTGTTGAGAAAGCGAAGGAAGGTAAGATCGTGACACGATTAAAGGGTGGGGATCCTTATGTTTTTGGTCGTGGAGGTGAAGAGGGAGAAGCGTTAAAGTCTGAGGGAATTGAGTTTGAGGTAGTACCAGGTATTACGTCTGCTATTGGAGGACTTTGTTATGCAGGGATTCCAATTACTCATCGTGATCATGCATCGTCATTTCATGTGGTGACGGGGCATTTAAGAGCAGATGATAAGGAAAATCCTGAGATTAATTGGAATGCTTTGGCGAATATAGGCGGAACGTTAGTCTTTTTAATGGGGGTGGCTAATTTGAAAAAAATTAGCGACTGTTTAATGAGAGAAGGTAAAGATGGTAAAACACCGGTAGCGTTAATTAGTTGGGCAACACGTTTTAATCAGCGAGTGATTACTTCAACGCTTGATGAGGTTTACGATACGGCGATTAAGGAGAAGGTGAAGCCACCAACGTTGATTGTGGTGGGATCGGTTGTTGGATTGCGTGAGTCATTGAATTTCTTTGAGAATAAGCCGTTGTTTGGAAAAAATGTGATGGTGACACGTAGCCGAACTCAAAGTAGTTCGTTGGTTGAGAAGGTGATGGATTTAGGTGGAAATCCGATTGAGGTGCCAACGATTAGGATTGAGAAGATTAAGGATAATGTTGAATTAGAGCAAGCGATTAAGGAGATACAAGATTATACGTATTTAATTTTGAGTAGTCAGAATGCGGTGGATATTTTCTTTGATCAGTTAGATGAATTAGGATTTGATGCAAGGGCATTGGCTCATTTGAAGGTGTGTGCGATAGGAAGTGCAACGGCCAAGGCGGTGAAAGACCGCGGGATTAAGGCTGACTTGATTCCATCTAAATTTGTTTCAGAGGCTCTTTGTGAGGAGTTAAGAGACGTATTAAAACCTGAGGATCGAGTGTTAATTCCAAGAGCTAAGAATGCACGAGATGTTTTGGTTGAGACGTTAGGTCAAATTTGTTCCGTTCATGAGGTTCATACGTATGAAAGTGTGATGGATACAAGTATGAAAGAGGATGTCACTGAGCTATTAACCAATCATCAGGTTGACTATGTGACGTTCGCTAGTTCGGCAACGGTTAAGAATTTTGTTAAGATGTTAGGGACTGATTATTTAGAAAAATTGAATCAGACAAAGGTCATATCAATAGGACCTGTGACCTCTAAAACATTGCAAGATTTAAAAATCGAAGTATACAAGGAAGCAAAGGAAGCAAGTATTGATGCGCTTGTTGAAGCGATGATTGGAGGCCATTAGAATGTTAAGAAGACCACGTCGATTAAGAACGAGTCAAGCAATTCGAAATTTAGTAAGAGAAACGAAGTTAAATGTTGAGGATTTAATTTATCCGTTATTTATTGTCGAAGGCGAAGGAATTAAACGTGAGATTTCATCGTTACCAGATGTTTATCATTTTTCAGTAGATCAATTAGAGGCCGAAATTATAGAGTTAGGCGAACTTGGAATTGAGCATGTGATTTTATTTGGAATTCCTCATGATGAGGATAAAGATGCATGTGGAAGTGAAGGATTTAATGAAAATGGAGTAATTCAACGTGCCATTCGAAAAATTAAAGAAGTGAATCCTGCTATGAATGTCATTACAGATGTTTGTATGTGCGAGTATACAAGTCATGGACACTGTGGAATTTTAAATGAGGAAGGGTATGTTAAGAATGATTTGACCCTTGAGTATTTAACGAAGATTGCCGTGAGTCATGCGTTGGCAGGAGCAGATATGATTGCACCATCTGATATGATGGATGGACGTATTAAAGCGATTCGTGAAGGATTAGATGCAGCAGGGTTTGAGAGTATTGCGATTATGTCATACAGTGTTAAATATGCGTCAACGTTTTATGGACCGTTTCGTGAGGCGGCTAACTCTGCGCCGGCTTTTGGAGATCGAAAAACGTATCAAATGGATCCGGCTAATTCAAATGAAGCCTTAATCGAAGCAGAACTAGATGTATTAGAAGGGGCTGATATTTTAATGGTGAAGCCAGCCCTTTCTTATTTAGATGTCATTCGCCGTGTGAAGGATGAGTTTGATCTTCCATTAGCAGCCTATAATGTGAGTGGGGAGTATGCCATGTTAAAATCGGCAGTTAAAAATGGGATTTTAGCAGAGGGAGCCATTTATGAATCGGTGATGTCGATTAAACGTGCGGGAGCAGATATTATTATTACGTATTTCGCTAAAGATTTGGCAAAGATGTTAAAAAAATAAACATAAAAAGACTGATGACGCTTGCGATAGTCATCAGTTTTTTTGTGTTATAATGAGGCTATATGAAGAAATGAAGGTGATTTTTTTTGCTTTATCCGGTCAATTTAGAGTTGGATCAGTTTGAAATTGTGATTGTTGGAGGCGGTGAAGTAGCTTATCGAAAATGTAAGAACTTTCTTGAGTTTAATAAATCGGTTAAAGTCATAGCACCTCATTTTTTAGATAGTTTTTATGAGTTAGAGAATGTGGTGTTAGTGCAGGATAAGTATGATGAAAGATATATTGAAAGTAGTCAAATAGTGGTGGCAGCAACAGATAATCGGTTAGTTAATGAGGAGATTGCAAAGTATTGCCATCAACATAAAAAACTTGTGAATGTGGTAGATAATCGGATGCTTTCAAATTATATCGTTCCATCTTATGTAAAAAGAGGTGATTTACTGTTAAGTGTTTCAACGGGGGGAAAGAGCCCCGCTTTAGCGAAGAAGATTAGCCGTGAGTTAGCGGTGGAGTATGATGATTCTTATGAGGAATATGTCAATCTTTTAGGGAGTTTACGAGAAGCTATTATGAAGAGGTATGAGGATGTTGGTGTGAGGCGAAAGCTAATTAAAGAGTTGATTTCATTAGATTATGAGGCATTAAAAGAAGAAAGTAGAAAGTATTTATAAGATTAAATTTTATCAAAATTAGAGTAGTGTGTGAGCATTGTTTTGCTATATTCAGGTGCTAGAGATGAAGCTGCAGTTTAAAAATAAGTTTAAATTTTTTTAAAATTGTTCTTGATTTTTGAAATGAATTACCTTAAAATGTATTTAACAATTTGATTTGAATAAATCCTTTGACGAAGAAAGTAGCCATAAGTTAATTGCAAAGCGAGCTAGAGTAGGTGTGAGTCTAGCCAATGCTTATGTGTGAAACGCCCTTCTATGGAGATTATCACAAATATACCTCGTATAGAGTATGATAATCGGGTACTCCCCTTAATGAGCAGAGCGGATGCAAGTTTTTGTATCAATTAGAGTGGTAACGCGGTCAGTAGGTCGTCTCTTATGTTTATAAGAGATGACCTTTTTTTATAAACATAGCCACTATTAATTGATAAGATAAACTTGGATCAATAAGAGTGGTACCGCGGTTGAAAGATCGCCTCTTGATGAAAGAGGCGGTCTTTTTTAATTGTCAAAAAAAATCGATTCAAATCAATTTATACAAGGAGGAGAAAACGATGAAAAAAATGTTAATGATTTTAGGTTTAATGTTAGTGGGCGTGGTAGGATGTTCACAAAATGGTGTGAGTGTTGAAAGTATCGAAAAGAACGGAAGTTTATTAGTCGGGTTATCGGCAGATTATCCACCTTTTGAATCAGTAAAAATGATTGATGGAAAGGAGACGTTAGTTGGATTTGATGTCATGTTAGCAGAAGAAATTGCGAATGAGTTAGGTGTTAAAGTTGAGTTTAAGCAAATGGATTTTAGTGGTTTAGTAGGAGCTTTACAAGCGAGTCAGGTTGATATGGTTATTTCAGGGATGAGTCCTGATGAGGAGCGTCAAAAGCAAGTTGATTTCTCAGATCTTTATTATACAGGGGAAAATGCTGTGTTAATTAGAACTGAAAGTGTTGACTCAATTAAGTCGGAAGATGATTTAAAAGGGATTAAAATTGGGACACAATTAGGAAGTGTACAGTCACCAATTGCTTATGAGTTAACTGAGAATGTTAAAGAGTTAGCAACAACTCAAGCGATTGTATTAGAGTTAAGTAATGGGAATCTTGATGCGGTGATTGTTGGAAAAGAAATTGCGAATCGTTACGCTGAGCAGTTTGAAAATGTAGAAGTGGCTGATTTAAAAGTTTCATCTGAGGAGTATATGGCAGTTGCGATGCCAAAAGGTTCAACAGATTTAGTTGAGAAAGTGAATGAGGTTATCGCGAGTTTAAAAGCGAACGGTAAGTTAGATGAGATGTTAGAAGAGGCGATTACAATTTCAAATCAATAATGATTTTAGGGAGTGCAGGTGAGAAAAATGAGTTTTGAATTTTTAGTTGATTATTATCCGATGTTGTTAAAGGGAACGGGTGTGACGATTGCGTTAGCATTGATTACCGTATTCTTTGGAACGCTTATTGGAATTTTGGTTTCGTTGACAAAGTTTAATGCTAAAGGGATGCTCGGAAAAGTTTTAAGTAAGCTAGCCGATGCCTATGTGGCCTTTTTTAGGGGAACACCATTAATGATTCAATTGTTTATTTTATGGTTTGGGGTGCCACAGTTATTGCATACACGTTATCCATCGTTTGGATGGATTTCAGCTGAGTTTTTAGTTGGAGCCATTGCTTTAGCGATTAATTCAGGGGCTTATGTATCAGAGATTTTTAGAGCTGGAATTCAAGCGGTTGATAAAGGGCAATTTGAAGCGGGGCGTTCACTTGGTTTAAGTGAGAAACAAACGTTAAAGCATGTCATTTTACCACAGGCAGTGAAAAATATTTTACCGGCACTTGGAAATGAATTTGTTGTCATTATTAAGGAATCAGCAATTGTGTCAGTGATCGGACTACGCGATTTAATGTATAATTCAGATATGATTCAAGCGGCAACGTTTAATGCCTTTGGTGTTTATGTGGTCGCGGCGGTGATTTATTTTATTTTAACGGCGTCATGTTCAAAATTATTATCTGTTTTAGAAGGGAGATTACATCAAGATGCTTAAAGTTTGTGGGTTATCAAAATCTTTTCATGGTAAAAAAATCCTCAACTCTATTAATTTAGAGATTAAAGAGGGAGAAATTATTGCGATTATCGGACCTTCTGGATCAGGAAAATCGACGTTATTACGTTGCTTAAATTTATTGGAGGTTCCTGAGGAAGGAGAAGTGTTATTTGAGGGAACAAATTTATTAGATCCAAAGACTGATTTAAATCAAGTTCGTGAACAAATCGGGATGGTCTTTCAAAACTTTCATTTATTCCCGCATATGACGGTTGGAAAAAATATTACATTAGCGTTAAAGTTATTAAAGAAAATGGATGATAAGTCAGCGGATGAGATTGCACTTAATTTGTTAACACGTGTTGGACTTGCCGATAAGTTTGATGCGTATCCATCTAAGTTATCAGGTGGACAAAAGCAACGTGTGGCCATTGCGAGATCACTAGCTTTAAATCCGAAGTTAATGTTATTTGATGAACCTACCTCAGCACTTGATCCTGAGATGGTGAAAGAAGTATTAGATGTCATGAAAGAACTAGGAGAAGGTGGCATGACAATGGCGATTGTCACTCATGAGATGGGATTTGCCAGAAATGTAGCAACACGTGCCATCTTTATTGATGAAGGTCAAATTCTAGAAGATACGAAGCCGGAAGTATTATTTACGTCACCAACTCATCCCCGTACAAAAGAGTTTTTAGCGAAAGTTATGTATTAAGATGAAACCACCCGACTCAATCGGGTGGTTTTTTTCATGCATAAAAAAAGAGTTGAACATTCAACTCTTTTGCATAGAGGAGCTATTTTAGAAATTTAATGAACTGTTAAAAGCTTTGGCCTAGGTTAAGGGATAAAGGGTAACGAGGAAGGCACAGACTCTATTTTTGATGAAAGGGTGAGAAGGTTGTGTAAAAAGGATGAGTGTATAAAATAAGAGGGCGTAAGCGCGGCATAGTAAAAAGATATCTCCTTAAGGAAATGGTTATTTAGGGTTATGACTAAGGTGGAGGAGATATTCTTAGAAGTGATATAATAGCAGTAGTTTAGGAGGTTTAGAGATGGAGACACAACAGCTATTAAAAACGTTAACGTTATATTTTGATGGAAAGTGTGAGATTTTGCATGGTTCATCTGGCATGAATAATCTGACAAGGTTCATTCGCCAGGAGAGTGGAGAATATATGATGCGGGTGTATCAAAATCATGCGGATGTTTCGAGGATTTTGGTTGAACAGGCAGTGCTTGATCAGCTTCAAGTGTTGCCAGTTCCTCGAATTGTTTTGACGAAGGATGGTCAAACGATGGCTAAGGTGGGGGAGAAATTAGCGGTTGTGTTTGAGTTTAAGAAGGGTCAGAATTTAAAGTTAGAGCGTATTGATCAGTATGTTGCGTATGGAAAAATGGTGGGACAACTGAGTGTGAAGCTACGGGATGTATTTGTAGGTGAGGGAGAGTATTTGCCATATTATGAGCTTGAGAAATCGTATCCTATGGTGAAGGCAACCGGGTTGGTACAGGAGTTGTTAGAAGAAGTGAAGGGATTGATGGCGCAATTTAAGGCGTTACCTCATCAGTTGATTCATGGGGATATTAATTGTTCGAATATGCTAATGGATGATTTGGGGATGCCATGTGCCATTTTGGATTTTGAGTTTGTAACATGGGATTTAAGAGCGATGGAAGTAGCGATTTGTTTATCGGAGTTATTGCAAGAGGATGATTATTTTAATGGATTAAAGGCATTTTGTGAGGGGTATAAGTCAGTGGTTTCATTAACTGAAGCGGAGATTTTAATGATTCCATGGTTGATTAGGCTGAGAAGATTAGATGTGATGCTTCATTTTTTAGAGCGTCATGAGCGTGGGATTGAAACAGAGGCTATTGAGAGCGAGCTTTTTTTACAAAAACAGCTCTTATCCTTACAAAAGCAACATCAGTGGTTAGTTGATCATGGGGGCCTTTTAATGGAATATTTAAGATAGGAGTGCGCATAGTACTCCTATTTTTTTCATATAGTGAAGTGTGAGTTCATTTTAGCCTAACCTTTAGGAATGGCTATCTTTTTTTATCTATATAGGAGTCAATTTTGTCTATATAAAGTTAAATGTTTAGCGATTACAATAAAGGGGAAGGTAAAGTTTGGAAGGAGAGTTGAGATGGAAGAAAAAATTTTAGGGTATGAACAGTCGAATCTAGAAGCGTGGAATGGAATTTATACGGCGAAAGAAATTCATCAGCAGCCTGATGTGTGGTTAAAAGTCTTACACCAAATTTCAACTCATAAAGAGGTCATTCAAAGTTTCTTAGATCAGGTGTTAGAGCATGAGGATTTAGAGATTATTTTAACAGGAGCAGGAACATCAGCTTTTGCTGGTGAGGTCGTAGAGCCCTATTTACATCAGTTAACTAAAAAGTCTGTTCGTGCGATTGCAACAACAGATATTGTGGCAAATCCATTTGGCTATTTGTTGCCTGAAAAACCAACGTTATTAATTTCTTATGCTCGTTCTGGAAATAGTCCTGAGAGTGTAGCAACCGTTCAGTTAGCCAAACAATTAGTGCGCAACTTGTATCAAATTGTCATTACCTGTAATAAAGAGGGAAAATTAGCTCAGTTTGCAAGCGAGGATGAGGGCTCATTATTATTGTTAATGCCTGATGAGACAAATGATATGAGTTTTGCAATGACAAGTAGTTGCACGTCAATGATTTTAACGAATATTGCGATTTTTAATTTGAAGACATTACATAATTTACAAACTGATTTATTTAATGTGAGAGAAAATTTACTTGATTTATTTAATAATACGGACTTATTTAATGAGATTTTAACATATGACTATGATCGTTTAATTTTCTTAGGATCAGGACCACTTAAAGGTATTGCACGTGAGATGGCATTAAAGACACTTGAGTTAACAGCTGGAATTGTCAATGCAAATTACGATACACCACTAGGATTTAGACATGGACCTAAATCAGTCATTAATGATAAAACGTTGATAGTAGTGCTTAAAAATAATCAAACTTATCCAAAATACTATGATGAAGATTTAATCCGCGAGTTGTTATCAGAACGTAAGGAAAATAAAGTGTTGGTGTTATGTAATGATCACGTGGCTGATGATTCTGTTTATTTCGGACGTGCGATTAAAAATAATGTGATTTTAGGAATGCAGTATTTAGCATTTGGACAAATTTTGGCTCTTAAGAAGTCGTTAAGTTTAGGGATTACGCCTGATAATCCTTGTCCGACGGGAGAGGTTAATCGCGTGGTAAAAGGAGTTACGATTTATCAATTTAAGGAGGAAAAAGGATGTTAATAAATACGAAAGAAATGTTAATCGAGGCACAACGCCATGGTTATGCCATTCCAGCCTTTAATATCCATAATTTAGAGACCATCCAAACAGTTGTTGAAACAGCGAATCGTTTGCATTCACCGGTTATTTTAGCGGCAACTCCTGGAACAGTGAAATATGCAGGAGGCGAAAATTTAATCGCGATTACAGAAGCGATGGCGAAGCAAGTCAATGTGCCAATTACGTTTCATTTAGATCATCATGAGAATGTGGAGGATATTAAAGCGTTAATTGAACTTGGGTGTCGTTCAGTTATGATTGATGCCTCAAAGCATCCGTTTGAAGAAAATATTGAGATTGTACGTGATGTTGTTAATTTTGCTAAAAAATATGGAGCCACAGTTGAAGCAGAGCTTGGAAAGCTTGGAGGACGTGAAGATGATTTAGTGGTAGAGGACGCAGATGCGTTCTTAACTGATCCTAAAGAAGCACAGATTTTTGTTCGTGAAACAGGGATTGACTCGTTAGCAGTTGCGATTGGAACGGCTCATGGAATGTATAAAAGCACACCTAAACTAGATTTTGAACGATTAGCACAAATTCGTCAGGTCATTGATATTCCACTTGTGTTACATGGGGCATCAGGTGTTCCAACAGAGATGGTTCAAGAGGCGATTAATTTAGGAATTTGTAAAGTGAATGTCGCAACAGAGCTTAAAAATATTTTCAGTGAAAGTTTAAAGATTTATTTTAATGAGCATCCCGATGCGACGGACCCACGCTATTATTTCTTACCTGCCAAAGAAAAAATGGGGGAGTTAGTGGCGACAAAAATCGCCATGTGTGGTTCAAATTTAGAAGAGGTTACTAAAAATGTAGGTTAAATAGATTAAAAAGAGCATACAATGAGTTGTGCTCTTTTTTTTATGTCATTCTTTTAGTAAAGACTAAGGTAATAAAATGGAAAATTTGTGTAGGTTATGATAAAATAAAGAAAGCGCTACTAAAAGAGGGGAGTCGAATGAAAAAGTTAGAATGGGGAAGGCAATATTATATTGTCAGAGAGAAACTTGAACTTTTGTTTCGAAAGTTTAGTATTTATAAACGGTTGATAACAGTTATGTTATTAGTCTCAATTGCGCCGATTGTGATGATTGGCAGTATTTCAATCCATATCATTTATGGATCGATTCGTTCTAATTATGTGAATCATATTGAGAGTACGAATGAGATTTTAGCAGATAATTTATCCTTATTTATTCAAGATGTTGAAAGTTTTGGAACGCAACTTTTGTTTTCATCCACGATTCGCCAAGGGCTTCAAAAATCAGAGGGGATGACTCTTAATGAGCAAGTTCAATTTATACGTGAAGTCGAACAAATCATCTCACAAAATTATTCTTTGTTGACGTTAGCGGCGGATATTTCAATTTTGAATGTAAATAAGGATTTTTTATATGCTCAAGGTTATCGATATGTTAATACGGATTTCATGATTAACTGTATCGAAGAACTTGAAGAGAGTGGAAAATCATCTCTGAAGAAAAGTTTTTATAGTCGAGATGGACGATATATCGGTATTATTTTGAAGATAACCAATGGCAATCCGCATACACCGATGGGATATTTATTCATTGCGATTGATGAGATAAGGATGCAAAATATTTTAGAAAAAGGGATGATTAGTGGTGTAGGTGGTTTGATGTTGCTTGATTTAGAGGGGGATGTGGTAACCTCGATTGGGCAACCCACTCATTTTGATTTAGATGAGTTTTTGAAGCAATGCTATTTGAAGGGGGATTATAAGGGAACTAAGATGTTTACTTATAACCTCGTGAGTTACAAGTATGTCAGTTATAATGATTGGTATTTGATTTCAAGTACACCAAATACGTATATTTTAAGTGAAGTTTTAAAAGTGGTAAAGTCACTTTTAATTGGCATTATAGTTTTGATTGTCATCGTAACTTTGATTTCGTTTTTGCTGTGGCAAAGTATTATTAGACCGTTGAATCGATTGATTATGACGATGAAAAGTATAAATACGATCGAACTGACAGACCCTCAACGTGAGGATGGAAATGACGAGATGACGTATTTGTACAAAGAGTTTAATATTATGATTCAATTTATTAAAGATTTGATTTCAGATATGAATGAGACGAATGAAAGTCAAAGGCGACTTGAACTTAAAATGCTACAGGCTCAGATTAACCCACACTTTTTATTTAATACGTTAAATTCAATAAAGTGGATGGCAGAAATGTCGAATGTTAAGACCATTAGCAATACGATTGGGGCTTTAAGTCGATTATTGCAGGCAACGATTAGTGATACCAATGAATTGATTCCAATTAGTCAAGAACTTCAAAATGTAGAGGATTATATGACGATTCAAAGAAATCGTTATGGAGATACGTTTCATTTTACGGTGGATATTGAAGTAGATTGTTTAGATTATAAAATTACACGTTTTATCTTGCAACCCATCGTTGAAAATAGTTTATTGCATGGTTTGAATGAGGAAGAGGATTTAAAAATTACGATTAAGGTGCGAGATATGCTCAATTGGATTTATTTATATGTTGAAGATAATGGAGCAGGATTTGATGTAGAAAAGGTGTTAGAGAAGAAGTCGAAGGAGAAGTTAGACGGAAAATTATCTTCAATTGGAATGATTAATGTCATTGAACGAATTAATCTTTGTTATCAATCAGAGGGAGATATTAAGATTTTAAGTCGTTTAAATGAAGGCACGACAGTAGTTATTAAAATACCTAAGCAGTTATAATTGGGGGGGGCTAGTCATGTTAAATATTTTAATTGTTGATGATGAACAAATTGTAAGGATTTATTTACAAAGTGTAATAAATTGGCAAGAAGAAGGATGTAAGGTGGTTGGGGTTTGCAAAAATGGAGCAGAGGCACTTGCATTCTTAAAAAACAATCAGGTTGACGTTGTCTTAACAGACTTAAAAATGCCAAAAATGAACGGCATAGAATTAATGGCAGAAATGAAGGCAAGAAATATGGAAACTAAGGTGATTGTATTGAGCAATCATAGCGATTATGATTTGGTCCGTCAGGCGATGAAATTAGGGGCAATGGATTATTTTATTAAGATTAATTTACGAACAGAGGATTTAATTAACTTAATTAAACAGATTAAAGTTGAATTGAATGAGAAGCAGTTAAAAAAACGTAAATTAGAAGAAGATGAAAAAAATGAGGTTCATCATTTTAAAATAGGGAGAAAAAGTTTTTTAACAACCGTTTTAAAAGGGGACATTTATTATAGTGAGGATGAACTTGATCGGTATGTGAAGATGTATCATTTATTTGAACCGCAACTGAGTTTATATCGCTTAAGAGTGAAAGAAAATGACAAGATTGAAGATGATCAATTTCCGTATATTGATGCCATTATTAGGGAGCAATTTAGGGGATTTGATTTTGATGTGGTCCATATTAATCATGAGAAAGTACTTATTATTTTATATGAGCGAGAAGTGTTAGAAGATCTGATTATAACCGATCGTTGGATTAAGGTTGTGAGAAGTGTTCGTAATTATTTAAATACCGATTTACAAGCTTCAAAACGAGTCGTGATTGATTCGAGAGTTAAGTTGGCTGCTTGTACGAAGCTATTTCAAGATCAAGTAAGACCGGATCAACAGATTTCCCTTATTTCTGATGAGGAGTTGGCCCATTATCGACCTGAGGTCCAATTGGTCCTTGCGTATATTCATGAACATTATGTCGAACGAATTACACTTCAGGAACTAGCAGATTATGCGTGTTTGAATGAGGCCTATTTGAGTCGTATTTTTAAGATTGAAACACATAAAACGCTGAATAATTATTTGAATGAACTAAGAATTTCTAAGGCAAAGCAGTTACTAAAAAAACGTGACATAAAAGTGAAAGAAGTTGCGCAGTTAGTTGGAATTAAGGATCAACTTTATTTTAATCGTGTGTTTAAGAAGTTTTGTGGAGAAAATCCCACCGAGTATCAAGAACGGGTCAAAAAAGTCCATTTCTAAGTCAGTTTAAGTTATTTTAATTTTGGGGGATTAATCTTAGAATAATGATGTAAGCGATTTTAATCTATCTTAAATAAGGGGGATTTAGAAATGAAGAAAAAGCTATTGGGTGCATTATCTGCTAGTTTGATGATGTCATTATTGTTAGTCGGATGTTCAGGATCAAACGATGCAACGACGACAAAACCTGAGGGAGAAACATCAGAGCAAACACCAACACAAGAGGAAACAACATCAACAGATGAGAAGCAAGAAGTTTTAAAAGTCGCAGTATTTGAAGGGGGCTATGGTAAAGCGTTTTGGGAAGAAGTTGCCAAACGTTTTGAAGCCGATTATCCAGATGTAACCGTTGAGTTAACTGCAAGTCCAAAAATCGGAGATGTGATTCGTCCTCAATTAGCGGCTGGAAATGCTCCAGATTTCATTTATTTTGCCTCAACAAATGAATCAGGTGTTGCACAAGCGTTAATTAAAGACAAAAAGTTAGCAGATTTAAGTGACGTATTTTCACAACCAGCACCTGGGGAATCAACACCAATTAAAGATAAAATGTTACCAGGATTCTTAGATAATAAATTAACAGCCCCTTATGGAGATGGAACTGTTTATTTAGCTCCCCTTTATTACAATGTAACAGGCCTTTGGTATAACAGTGCATTATTTGCAGAAAAAGGATGGGAAGCTCCAAATACTTGGGATGAGTTCTTTGCTTTAGGAGATGCTGCTGCATCAGAAGGATTAAGCTTATTTACATACCAAGGGATGTATCCAGGATATAATGAATCCATTGTATGGCCAGCCATTGCGGGAGCAGCAGGCGCAGAAGCAGTTGAGAATATTTTCTCTTATGCTGATGGAGCATGGGAAGATGAAAATGTCGTAAAAGCTCTAGAAATTTTCCAACAAATTGCTGAAGGTGATTATTTATTAAAAGGGACGGTTGCCATGAATCATACCCAAGCACAAACCGAACATTTAAAAGGTAGTGCTCTATTCTTGCCAAATGGTAACTGGTATGAAGATGAAATGAAAGATGCCATTCAAGAAGGTTGGGAATGGGGATTCATGACATCTCCAGTGTTTAATGAAGGAGATACTCGCTATGTTGCGACCGGGATTGAAGAAATGTACATTCCATCTGATGCTGCTAATGTTGAATTAGCAAAAGAGTTCATGCGTTATTTATATAAAGATGAAATTGTTGCATTAAATGCCGAGTTGAATCATGCAGTTGTTCCAATTGAAGGTGCAGTGGAAATGGCTAAAGAATATGTTCCAGCATCTAACTATAGTAGTTTTAAAATTTTTGATGAATCAGATGTGTTGCCAATTATGGTTGGATTTGAAGTGGCGACTAATACTGAAATTAATATGAAAAATGAAGTGTTCCAACCGATTAGTTCAATTATGAATAAAGAGTTAACAGCATCTGATTGGGCTGCTAATCTAGAGGTTGCTTCAGATAAAGTACGCGAAAGCCAAGAATAATTCTAATGAAAAACCATTCTCAATAGTTGAGAGTGGTTTTTTTTAGGAAAGCTTATTTTTTAGTAGAGATTTTTCTAGCAACGTTTTTTTTTATTTTAAGGTTCATATTTGTCGAATGATATGATTAAAATGATAGTAGGAGGGGGGATGTTGCTTGAAGAGATGGATTGTGTTGTTGTGCTTTTTTGGTTTGATAGGTTGTCAGGAGCAGTTTAATTTGTTGCAAGTTGATGAGGTGGATAAGATTGAGGTGTTGTTGGCAAGTGATGAGGACGTGTCTCGTACAGAGGTGATCACAATCACAGCACCTGATGAGCTTAGAGGAATGATGAGGATTCTTCGCAGTGGAAAGTTAGGGAGACGGATAGCCGATCGAGATATGTATTTGGTGCAGTCTAGTTATTATGTGTTGTATAAAGATGATGAAGTGGTGCAAATGATTTCTTTTAACGGCAATGATTCGCGTCATGTTTGGCGTGGAGTGGAATGTTTTGAGGTGAAGTATAGTGGGATGACGCCTTATGAGTTTGTTGAGTCGTTAGATAATAAGTAAGATAACAGCGAATTATTTTTCGCTGTTTTTTCATCTTAAGAAAAAATTAAGAATTCACCTGACCTTTTTTTAAGATTTATTAGTTATAATGACATCATGAGTTTAAGGAAAGGTGGTGTTGAGTATGAGCTCAACTATTTTAAATAGTCTGAAGCGGGGACTTGGTTATCTCTTGATGACCGGATTGATTATTTCGGGTGGAAATTTTGTATATAGCCAGTATCCGAAGATGACAGAGCAAGTTAAAAAAATGCAAACGCCATATTTTGAAAGCTATCAATTTATTAGGCGATTGGCAAATAGTAGTTTGTATCTTGCATACGAATTTCAAGAGATATCGGGTGATGAAACAGGAACGAATGAGGGGAATTTTTATGATGAGTTATCATATTGGGAATATACGTTAGACCGCTATCCGGCTGAATTAGATTATTACGCTGTGAATACAGATGGATCACATGAGGAGGCACGTGAAGCTGATCTATTAAAGCAGTTAGTGACGACATCAGATGAGTTGTTATGGAATGAATTACAATCACGTTATCAGTTTGTGACAACCGTAACGTTTGATTCGGAAGGGAATGTATCAATTGGTGACGTTTACGGGGCGGATCGTTTTGATTTTGAACGTTTAATGCAGCAAGAGTTTGACTCATATTATGACCACCAATATGATATTAAGAATATGACGTTTGTCTTTGGAGTTCCACAGGATTTACCGATGAATGGACCGATTTATTACGAGTTAAATGATTTTGGGATGGAGAATTATGTGATGGTTAGCATTCCTTATTTAATCGTGATGGCGCTGGTGACGATTTTAGTTATTTTTGTTTTACCCTTTAGATGGATTAAAGAATCAGGATTAGTTAAGGGATTATTATTTGTACCACTTGAAGTTAGATTTTTATTTGTGATTGCAACTTGCTTTGCTATCATGGGGGCACCATTTTTAATCATTGCGACGCAAACTGGCGCATTAGCTGAGATAGTGCAGTGGAGTGTTAATACCGATTATGTAGCGGGAATTGTTCATTTAATGAATGTGTTCTGTTGGAGTGCTTTTATTGCTGTCATAGCCATTCATGCGCTTTATGTGAAAGAGTTCTTTATCATTGGTCCTTGGAAAATGTTACGCCGCCATACGATGATTGGCCAGCTGTTTGGTTTGTTCAAAAAGACATCAGACGTTGAAACTGTGATTGAGGAACGAGTCGTGTATCAGGAATCTCCTGCGTTTGCTTTGATGAAGGAAAGGGTGTCTTCTTTAAGTCATCGTCTTTCGAACTTACAACATCAGCTTCAAGAAGCGATGTCTTGTGAGACTGATGTGGCATTACTTGAAGAAATGAAGTCAGTTCAGGAAGAACTCCAGTTGCTACTTCATTTAAGTGAAAGTCAAAGTATGAAAACAGAAGTTAATTTTTCGAAGTTAATGGCAGATGTTTTAGCTAAGATGCCAGAATCATTTAATGAGTTTGAATTAAAAACTAAACTGCCGACGTCTTCAATGACGGTCTTAGCTCATCAAAATCAGTTATCTTCCGTGATGGAACAATTATTTACGACGATTGCCACTGATGCTTTAGCAAATTCTCGTGTTTATTTAGAAGTAGACGAGATGAATGAGTTCGTGCAGATGACGTTACGTTATGTGACGAGTCATGAAGCAAAGATTTCCTCAGAGTTAGTGACATGGATCCAGATGACGGTTGAAAATCAAGAGGGATGTTTTGAAATGGTGGATGATGGTGATTTAGTGAAGTTTATTTTAAGCGTACCAATGAAATAATTTGAGTTGTCTGGTCAGGGCCAGGCAACTTTTTTTATGGAATCATGTCGTCTTTGTGTCAATAGATTGGGGGGAGGTGAATATATATGTAATGTAAGGGGTTTAAAAAAGGAGGGTTAACAATGGATATTTTGTATGCATTAGGATTAATTTTAGGACTGAATGTGTATATTGGATTAGTGATTTATTTGTCCAAGCAAAAACAAGTATTTTGGGGACTTTTGTTACCCTTTTTGATGAGTGGAGTCAGTGTTTGGCGTGTGATAGAATATGTGCGATGTGGTTCATACTATTTAAATAGTGAAGTAGGAGTATCGATGATTTGTTCATTTATTTTAGCGGTATTTGGATGGGTTTTATTTACAGTTGTGAGATATGGTGAATCAAACGAATAAGGGATTTATTGTATAAAAATAGATTAATTTGGAATAATAAGAAGTGGAAGGAGTGGGATTGATGGAATATCAGCAACTCATTATGACACTTGTACAAGTATTAATATGGGGAGGATTAATCGGATTATCAATTTTTGGAGTTTTATATAAAAAAGGACAGGCAACAGATGAGGAAGAAGTTGAGCAATATCCAAAAAAACGACAAGTTTAAGATGAACTTGTCGTTTTTTATTTCATTTTAACGTTAAAATGAAATAAGCGCCCCTGTTAAGCGGGTGATGAGTGATTTATATTTAGTTTGTTTTGCTCCTAAATAAACACGATTTTGATAGTATTTTAAAATAGCTTGAATGAGAATTGCCACTAATTATGCCTATTTAAGGTTGTTATTTCTATCTATTTGTAATCTTTTATTTTCAAAATAGTAAACTATTCCATTTAGTGATGTGGTTTTATTACAGTAAACAGAATAGGGGAGGATAGGGATGCGATATTATGTGAAAGGGTGAGCCTTAACGGAAACAACCTTTTTTATTTTATTAGCTGTGTTTGAGCCGAATCACGGTTATGGAATGATGCAATTTATTGAAGAACGAACAGAGGGACGTTTAGTTTTGGGAGCGTAAACCTTGTACGGGGCGATTAAAACATTAGATAAAAAAGGATGGATTCAAGAAGCTTTAGATGACGGTGAATCCTTACGAAAGAAGGTATACATCATCACTGAACTTGAACGAAAAATTGCAGTGCAAGAATTGAATCGTCTAGAATCACTTTACCACACAGCGAAAAAAATCATGAAGGGTAGAGAGTAGAATAAGTAAAAAAGTATATAAAATCTTGTTGAATCCGTTTGAACCACAAGAAGATTGGTTGAATAAAATGGCAGAAGAAGGATGGAAATTAGTTAAGACGAGTCGTTGGGGTTATAAATTTGAAGCCTGTCAACGAGGAGCTGTCTGTTAGGAGGTAGACTTTGTAGCAGATAAGTCGTTCGCTGAGTTAAAAGAGTATGAAGCATTTTTAGAGGGACTAGGCATGAGGGTTTTCACTAAAAACTTGAATCTTGGCAAGTACTCGATTGGGGAAGTTCGTTTGCGTGAAAAAACATCAGGATGAAAAAGCATTTAAGTTACAGACAGATTATGAAGATTTTATTCTATATGTCAAAACAATTTGTAATGCATACATTGTAGCGGGGGGGGTTATTAACGATCACGCTGATGATGAATCTTGGCAATCACTTACTGCTTAACTTCGTGTCAGTTGGATTTATCCTATATTTATTAAAATTGGTTCGGTTGTTTAAGCGTGAACGTAGAGTTTATAAAAAACAATTAAAAATTTAAGAATCGTAAAAGTGACTTCACCATGAAATCACTTTTTTTAGTGGGGACAAATTTGTCCATATGAACGTCAATATAATAAATTTTAATCGCTTACATTGCTTGTTAAAATAGGGGTGTATTATAAATCAAGATTAAGAAGGGATGGGAGTGTCTTGGAGGCTTTAAAAAAATCAAAAGCAATGAAAGTTGGGGGGACACAAAAAGAAAAAGGGATGAGCCGTAAAGGGAAAGATCGGTTGTTTATTGCGGTTTGTGTTTTACCTGCTGTGTTGTTATTTAGTTTATTTATTTTATATCCGATGGCAAAAGGATTTATGATGTCTTTTTATCGATATAGTGGACTCGGGGGGGAAGCAACGTTTATTGGGCTAAAAAATTTTCAAACGTTATTTGCGGATCCAATCTTTCTCACTGCTATGAAAAACATGGTGTTTGTACTGGTATTCTTCCCATTAATGACAATGGTGCTCGCCATGTTATTTGCAGTAATGTTAACTCAGGGAAGACTTCATCAGTTTGAGCAGAAGTTTTTTAAAATGATTATTTTCTTTCCTAATATTTTATCAATGGTTGTGATTGGGGTGTTATTCCTTTATTTATACGACTATAATTTAGGATTACTTAATGGATTTTTAGATGTGGTGGGATTTGAGGTCTTAAAGCAGACGTGGCTTGGACAAAAGAGCACCGTACTGTGGTGCTTAGTTGCGACGATGGTTTGGCAAGCCACGGGTTATTACATGGTGATGTATATTGCAGGGATTAATCAAATTCCAGTCGATTTATATGAAGCGGCTGATATTGATGGTGCTAGCAAACGCGTCCAATTTTTCAAAATCACGCTTCCTTTACTTTGGCAAATCTTACGTGTCACCTTAGTGTTCTTTATTACAGGAGCATTTAACTTAACGTTCACATTTGTGACGGTAATGACAAGTGGTGGACCGAATAATGCCTCACAAGTTCCACTGACTTACATGTATTCACAGGCGTTCTCGAATGCGAATTACGGTTATGCGATGGCGATTGCAGTGGTGGTGTTTATTTTAGCGATTACGTTGTCATTCATGATTCAAAAATTAACAGATAAAGATGCGATTGAATTTTAAGGGGAGGTGTAACGATGAAAAAGTTTTTATCGGGAACAGTACTTCGATTGATTTTATGGTTGGTGTCAATTTTAATTATTATTCCACTCGGATGGACTATTGTTCAATCGTTTAAAACGACACAGGAATTTTTCGGGGATGTTTGGGCGCTTCCAGCGTCACTTCATATTGAAAATTATGCGAATGCTTGGTCAACCGCCAACATGGGGTCGTATTTTTTTAACTCCATTTTGGTGAGTGTCATGGGGGTTTTATTCTCACTTTGCTTAGCCGTACCGGCTGCTTACTGTTTGTCACGCTATCGATTCTTTGCTTCAAAATTCATAATGTTTGTATTTAGCGCTGGTTTATTTATTCAAGCAACGTATGTGTTAGTTCCATTATTCTCATTATTAAAAGATTTAAATTTACTTGATAACTTAGTCGTTTTAGCCCTTATTTATGCGACTTCAAGTTTACCATTTACGATTTTCTTGTTATCAAGCTTTATTCGAGGTGTGTCAAGAAGTTATGAAGAAGCAGCAGTGATGGATGGGGCCAATCGTTTCCAAATCATGACGAAAGTGATTATGCCACTCATTCAACCAGGAATTGTCACAATTGTTATTTTTAACTTTATGGCTTATTGGAACGAGTTCCCGATGGCATTTACGTTTATTTTAGATGACGCCAAAAAGACGTTACCAATTGGGCTTCAAAATTTAATGGAAGTTCAACGATTCTCAACAGACTGGGGAGCTTTATTTGCGGGGATGGTCATTGTATTAATTCCAATTGTGATTATCTATGCGATTTTAAATGAAAAATTAACTGAAGGTGTTAATGTCGGTGGAATTAAAGGATAAGAAAGGGGAATTTAAATGTCAGGATTTACATTACCAATTGATAACGTAGAGTATGAAAGATTAAGAGAGGTGATGACGCGTTGGCATGCCGATGCGATTCGAGATTCAGATGGAACAAAACTAGATGATCGTATTTTAGAACTTGGTTTAAAAGTGTATAAAACGTACTTAACAACACGGAATGATCAGCAGTGGGCAAAAGATCACAAAGAAGAATTACAACAACTTTATATGATGAGTGAACCAACGATTGCTTTTCATAAGTATTTAATCATTGATCTGATGAAAGGAATTTTTAAAGAGCAATTTAAAGTCAATCCCAAAGATTATCATCGTTATTGGCAAGTCATTGACCGAACAACAGGTGAGGAAGTCGGTCATGAGAAGTGGTTTTATGATGATGAAAAAGAAGTTGTTGTATTAGTTGATGCTATTCTTTATCATGAGTACACGGTTAACTTCTTAATGTATCAAATTTGGGATCCAACTCAAATGTACAATCATTTAACGAATGATTGGGGGGATCGTGAGCATGAAATGCCATATGATATGAGACATCCTCTGACGAATTCCCATATTAAAGGCTATTTAAATGAATGGTTAAGCGAGCATCCTGAAGTAGATGTGGTTCGGTTTACAACGTTTTTCTATCATTTTACACTCATTTATAATGAAATGAAAAAAGAAAAGTTTGTGGATTGGTTCGGTTATAGTTCAACACTTAGCCACGAAGCCATTCAAGCATTTGAAAAAGCTAAAGGATATCCCTTAAAAGCTGAATATGTCGTAGATGAAGGATATTTTAATAATCCATTCCGAATTCCAACTAAAGAGTTTTTAGACTTTTTAGATTTTCAATCGGAGTTTGTGTGTCGTGAGGCGAAGGTCCTCGTGGATATGACGCATGATCATAAAAAAGAAGCCATGATGTTTTTAGGTGATAACTGGATTGGAACAGAGCCTTATGGAAAATATTTTGAAGCGATAGGCATTGATTCAGTGGTTGGATCAGTTGGAAATGGAACCACACTTCGTATGATTTCTGATATTCCAGGCGTCAAGTATACAGAAGGACGTTTCTTACCTTATTTCTTCCCTGATGTATTTTGTGAAGAGGGGGATCCTGTTACTGAAGCGAAGGAAAACTGGATCCAAGGACGACGTGCCATTATGCAAAGCCCTCTTGATCGGATTGGATATGGTGGGTATCTGTCACTGGCTTTACAGTTTCCTGAGTTTGTTGACGTGGTGGAGCGAATTTCAAATGAGTTTCATACGTTTCATGAAATGGTGCAAGGTACGAAAGGATATAAGGCTCCCTTTAAAGTGGCGATTTTAAATTGCTTTGGTAAACTTCGTTCTTGGCAAACAAATCAAGTCGCGCATGCGCTTTGGTATAAAGAGATTTATTCGTATGTTGGAGTACTTGAGGCATTGTCGGGGATGACGTTTGACGTGGAGTTTATTAATTTTGAGGATATTAAGCAGAATGGAATTTCTGAGGAGATCGGGATTATGATTAACTCTGGAGATGCGATGACGGCTTGGAGTGGTGGTGAAAATTGGTTAGATGAAACAGTGATTACAACGATTCGTGAGTGGGTTTATAATGGGGGTGGATTTATCGGAATTGGAGAACCAACAGCTATTCAACATCAAGGGAAGTACTTCCAATTGTTCGATGTACTCGGAGTTGATAAAGATATTACGTATGGACTTAGCTATCGTAAGTATCATGAGTTAACAAAGGAACATTTCATTCTTGAGGATATAAAGACGGAGATTGATTTTGGTCGTGGGATGAGGGGCGTATTTAAAAAAGGTGAACATACGACGATTTTAGCGATGGATCAAAATGATATTTTATTATCAGTCAATGAGTATGGACGCGGACGTGGCGTTTACATCGCAGGGTTACCTTATAGCGCTCAAAATGCAAGACTTTTACAACGTGCGATTTATTATGCGGCTCATCAAGAATCAGAGCTAATGACTTATTATGTGGATAGCTGTGAAGTGGAGTGTACTTACTTCCCTGAAGTGAAAAAGCTAGCGGTATACAATAATAGCTTTGAGGTTCAAGAGGCACAAATTTATGTGCGTGGAGAAGTGAAGCATCGTATTACATTAAATGAAATGGATTTAATTTGGTTAGACGTTGAATAGTAAAAAGCGATATCTAAAAGGATATCGCTTTTAAATGAATAGAGTAAAAGGAAAAACCTTTATGGCCATTTTTTAAGGGGGATCAAAAACTTTAGCATCATCAATTACTGTTAAGGGATTAATAAAGCTTTAGAGATCGTACGTCCTAATTAATCTAGTCGAAATGAACCCCTCTAATGAAAAGAGTCTTGTTTTTTAGATAATACCCTAAATACTAGATAGTGTTAATTGATTAGAGTATATGATCTTTTATGAATTTAATTTTTTTGATATTAATTTTAAAAAGTGACTCATTACATCCCAAGATACTTAAGGTAGTCATTAATTGTCATCAGAGGCATATCTAGTTTTAACTTCGTCTCTTTCGTTATAGCTCTTTGTGTTGCCATTTCAAATCCTGCTAGTTCTACAGCAGCTAAGTATTCATCAACGATTGGCTTAATGTTGATATCTTTACTTTTTAACAGTTTGCCACAGTTCCTGTAAATTTCTAAAACAGGATGACAGGGAGAAAAAACAGCTTTCATTGTTTCAAAATTATTGTTTCCAGGGAAACCAGAATTTGAGATGACAACGAATTGTTGTGTTTTTTGTACGGTATCGACAAGGTCAAAATTTTCATTTTGCTGAACGATTAATGGACTTTTCAATGGGATAAGACGATCGACAAAGTTTTTTAGTACAGCTGTCATATTCCAAGTATAAATTGGAGTTGCAAAGCAGACAACATCAGCAGCCTTATATTTTTGAAGTAATGCTTCCATATCATCTTGCAGTATACATTTTCCTGGAGTTTTAAACCAACAGGTAAAGCAACCTTTACAGTGACCGATTTTTTTGTCAATGAGGAATATATTTTCAGTATCTGCACCGCCTCGTTTAGCACCACGTAAAAAAGCTTCTGCTATTACATTCGTGTGACTATTAGCTCCTGCAGGACTACCATTAAAGATAATAAATTTCATAGGGAAATCATCTCCTTCTCTTAGTTGATGACTTTATTATAAAGACGACAATAGATATGTTCAATCGACGCTCCGTAGAGTTAAAGATAGAAATGGTCATTCCTTCTTATAAAATATCCTCAATTTCGGTCAATGCAATAAATAAAAAAAGGCCTAGGGCCCTTTTTATTCAATTGTTAAAAGATAGCTTTTCCAGTTTTCATAGGTTAAATCAGTTGCTTGGTTAATTAAATATTCTCCTTTTCCTGCATAGCTGTAAATTTGGTAACACATGCGGCTTTCACCTGGCAATAATTTAGTGTTTTCAGAACATGGAAGTACTTTTTCATTGTTGTATTCAACGTGATAGTTTGCTAAATAATCGTTGTTCTCAACCCCCATGATGTAAGGAGTCGTTGAAAGTGGTTTAAGTTCTTGATCATCTTTAAAGACAGTCATTAGAGTTAGAGGATGTTGCCCATATAGCCCAACTTCAAGTGTCTCATTGGTTGTATTTGTTTCCGTAAACCATAGTACTAACCCTTTTTTTGAACTTCCAAGTTCATCATCGACAATTTCAGCTTTGTCAAATGAGACCACTCCAAGAATTTGGTCGTCATTTTGAATGGTGATTTGATCACCGATAGTTAAGTGAGGGAGTGTTTCGTAGTCATGACGTGATAATCCATTTTCAAGATAGAGTTGTGCTTCATTTACGATATAATCACTACTATCTATCAGTGTATTAACGGATGGTTCTTCTTCCTCTTCAATCGCAATATTTTCTTCGGCTGTTTCAATTTTTGTTGGGGATTCTTCTATGATTTCCGGCTGTGGTTGTGCATCTTCCATGACATTTTGTTTTTGATGACAGGCAGTTAAGAATAGTAAACTTAAGAGTAGTATTTTTTTCATGTTGGTAATCCCTTTCAATTCTATGATATGAAATTATAGCATATTGATAGATGATTAAGGTTAAATTTACAATATTAATAATAAAATTCCATAACTTTGTTATAATTTGGCGAAAAAAAATAAGGTCACCGTTAGGGTGGCCTTATTTTACTTCAATCAAAAAGCTTTGATAGTTACTATAAGTGTTATCTAGCGCTTGATTGATGAGATATTCTCCCTTCCCAGCATAGCTATAATGGTTATAGCACAGGCGACTTTTTCCTGGCTCTAGCGTATTAGGGGTAGAACAAGCTTCTACCTTTGCTTGTTGTTGAGTGAACTCGACATGCTGTGTTTGAAGATAATCTTCATCTGCAAATTTTAGGTTTAGTTCATCTGCAGGCATCAGTTTAAGTTCATCTTCTCCATAGAAAACACTTGTATTGACAACTGGATCTAACACGCGTCCTGCTAATCCAACGTGAATTTCCTGATCACTAATATTAGTTTCTTTGTAGTAAAAGGCAATGCCTTTACGTCCACTTTTTTGATGGTCATCAATAATTTCATAATGATCAAATTGAACGGTTGCATAATCTGTTTCACCATTATTAAGGGTGATGACATCATTAGAATTTAGATAGGGTAGTGTTTCATAATAGGCACGTCCCACTCCGTTTTCTAAATAAAGTGAAGGGGTATTTTGATTAGGAGATTCAAGGGAGGGTTGGATGGAATGTGTTGAAGGATTGTCCTCATTATTTGATGGTTTTTCTTCATCTGATAAAAGAGGAGAGTCGAATTCTTCTTCTTTGTTTGGAAGAGTCATTTGACTAGGATTTTGTAGGGAAACTGAGGTAGATTGGGGTTCCTCAGTTGGGAATTCAATCTGCGTGAGTTTCAGTGGCATGCCTGGGGTGTTGAGTAAGACAAGTTCGGGTACAGGGGTAGAACAAGCACTGAGTAGGGATAGCTCACAGATTAAAAATAGAATGCCTAGAGGTTTCATAATTGCCCCCTTTCATAACGAATTTAATTATAGCGGTTAAAAGGGCACCTGACAATTGGAAGTATTGAAAGAAAAGATATTTTTTTGAAGAAAACGCCTAAAAAAATAAACGAAGTATGACGAGCTGTCATAAGCTATAGTAAGAAAGTTTAGTAGGAGATGATGAGATTCATTAGAAGTAAAAATTTTGAGAAATAATAAAAATTATGGCTTAGAATGGATATTTTAGCAATATAATGACGATAATAAAAAGTAAGCGTTTAAATCTCGTAAAAAGGAGGTGAAAATGATGAAGTGGTTAGTGAACGAAAGTGATCATTATGTGTTTCATGTACATGCGGGCAGTTTGGCGCAGAAGGATATTGAAGAGATTATGGAGTATCAAGAGCATTGCCTGAAGTATGTGTTACAGGTTTTAAGACTTGAGTTGGAAGAGAAAATTCATTATTTTTTATGTGATAGTTTAGATGAGGTTGGAATGTATTATGGTGATTATGTTCCGTGTAGTAGTTTTTTTCGTGATCCATTTGAGATTTATGCAGTCTATAGTCGGAAACAAAAAGCGATTGGCTTTCATCAAGATGTGTTGTTGTTAGCTAATTTAATTAATCGACCAAATGTAGTGGCCATTCGAGAAGGGTTAGCGATGTTTTTAAATAAGAAATGGTTTGGTGTTCATAATTTTGAGTGGGTTCTTTATTGGTTAGAGAATGACCAGTATGTTTCATTACAACGTTTGATGAAAGACGAGTATTTTTATGATTATCCCCCTTATTTAACGTATCCTGTCGTCGGTGCTTTTACGCAATATCTCATTATGACATACGGAATGGATAAATATTTATCATTTTATCGATTAAATGAATCAACGGTTAATAAACGATTTAAGGAAATGTACGGGGAGGGAATTAAGACGATTGAAAAAGAGTTTTTAGATTATGTGAGATTATTTAAATTGGATTATGCGATGAAAGAGCGGATTATCGAATTAATCAGTGAAATGTAAGATGTCATCTCTTAAGAGGAAGAGATGACATCTTTTATGTTTTGATTGACAGTAGATAAAAAATGAATTACAATGACTATAATATTGATTTTATACAATTAAATTTCATAAAATCATATGAGGTGAAATGATGAACAAATATGAAGCATTAAAATTAGAGAATCAGTTGTGCTTTGCTTTATATGCGACATCTCGTGAAGTCATTAAGTTATATAAACCATTTTTAGATGCGTTTGGCTTAACGTATACGCAATATATTACATTGCTTGTTTTATGGGAAAAGGAAGCTATCTCATTTAAGGATTTAGGACAGGCTTTGCATTTAGATTCAGGTACGTTAACGCCGCTCATTAAAAAATTAGAAGCGATGAAATTAGTCATCAAATATCGTGATCCACAAGATGACCGTGTCGTGATTGTGGAATTAACCGAAGATGGGCGTGTGTTAAAAGATGAAATGGTAGATATTCCAAATCAATTATTCTGTCGTGTTGGTGGCGAGGTAGAAGAGTACGCTAGCTTGAAATCATCACTGGAATCTTTATTAAAGAAATTGAGTTAAATCACGGATTTAACTTTAATTTTTTCTAAATTAATTGTATAAAATTAAATTTGATAAAATTAGAAAGAAGGAATGAAAATGAATTTTTATCATTTAGAAGCGAAGAAAATGAATGGACAAATGGTTCGAATGGATGAATATCAAGGAAAAGTGGTATTGATTGTCAATACAGCGAGTAAGTGTGGATTAACACCTCAATTTAAAGAATTAGAAGCTCTTTATCAAGATTATAAACCTCAAGGGTTTGAAGTACTTGGCTTTCCATGTAATCAATTTGCAAAACAAGATTCAGGAAGTAATAAAGAGATTCATGAGTTTTGCCAACTGAATTATGGCGTGAGTTTTACAATGTTTGAAAAAATAGAAGTGAATGGGGAAGGAGCACATCCACTTTATCGATTTTTAAAAAAGGAAGCAAAAGGACTGTTTAGCTCAGAGATTAAGTGGAATTTTACGAAGTTTTTAATTGATCAAAATGGTCGTGTCATTAGACGATATGCCCCAACGGTAAAACCTTCAAAGATTGAAGCAGATATTCAAAAATTATTAAAGTAAGGAAAAATTAGATGAAGCGTCAAATGGTTTATAGGCTAAATTTTTTCAACAGGATTTGAAACGGTAACAGGGGATACTAAATGGTTACTAGTGGATCGTGTAGGAAATGTTGTGGTGCGTTTTACACCGATAATGAAACGAGAATAATTAGAAGATGCCATTAAAGAATTAATTTAATGAGTCGTAATAAGTAAGATTAAAAAAGATTGAGTTTTCTAAAGACTCAATCTTTTTTATGACGATTATTTAAAACAAAAGACTGGTTCTACAAATGGTGGCTTAGGTATAGCATTTAATAAAGAAGGAGTTGATTTAAATGTTACAAACAGAGCGATTAATCATTAGGAGATTTACGAAAGAAGATTGGCAGGATTTGTATGAATACTTGCGTGATGAGGAAGTTGTTCAATTTGAGCCTTATGAGGTTTATACTGAAGAGCAAGCCAAACAAGAGACGCTCAAACGAGTAAATGACGATTGTTTTTTTGCAGTTTGTTTGAAAGCAGATGGAACAGTCATTGGGAATTTAACGTTAATTGAAGGAGCATTTCAAACATGGGAAGTAGGGTTTGTTTTTAATCGTCAGTATCAACGTAAAGGTTACGCAACAGAAAGTGTCAAAGCGTTAATGAATTATGCTTTTACTCATTTAGGTGCTAGACGAATTGTTGCGATGTGTAGTCCATTAAATGAACCATCTTGGAAGTTGTTAGAACGAATTGGGATGCGTTATGAGGGGACATTGTTACAAAATGTGTACTTTAAGAAGGATGAAGAGGGAAAGCCGATTTGGTTAGATACCTACGAGTATGCCATCTTAAAATCTGAATGGATAAAACAGGGATAACCTGTTTTTTTTATGGGGTTGTTTCGTTTAAAATAGAAATAATAAAACATTGTTACGTTAAAGTATTCGCAACGAAACAATGTTATGCTATATTAATAGTATGATGAAACAAACCCTATTCAAAGGATGATTAAAATGGACCATAAAAAACAAAATTTAAATATAAGTTCAAAGCTTCATTTAGTAGGTGGAGATTATAAGAAAGTTCATATTTCTGGTAGTGGCACGTTTAGTGGGGATTTAAACTGCGATACTTTTCAAACGAGCGGCAAAGCAAACCTAGAAGGAAATTTGCTAACCAATCAGTTTTATAGTAGTGGGAAGGTATTATCAACTGGAGCTCTAAGTTGCCAAGAAGAAATTAAAGTGAGTGGAAAAGCTTGTTTTGAGAAATCTGTTACGGCAAAAGAAATCATTGTATCGGGAATATTGGAATCATTTGAACAGATAAGCGGTGAGAAAGTAAAAGTGTCGGGATGTGTGCGTGCTAAGTCGATGAAAGCTGATGAGGTTTTTATCTCAGGTTCAATGAATGTTCAAGAGTTACTTCAAGCACAAGAGTTAACAGTAAGTGGTTGGTTGAACGTATCAGGAGGGATCGAAGTGGAACAGATTAAAGTAGCCGGCCATGTCAGTTGTGAAGGATTACTAAGTGGTGAGAGCGTTAGGCTTGAGGCAATGAGTGGTTCAACATTTAAAGAAATTGGGGCAACAGAAGTTGAAATCATGCGTTCATCGATGGAGAGTGGCATGACCCAGATGGTTGGGTCACTTTTAAATACGCTGATGGGAGGATTATCGCCACTTAAAAAAGTAAGTGGAGAGTTAATTGAGGCGGATACAATCACCGTAGAATATGCAAAAATTTCAAAAATTAGTGGGCATGATATCATCATTGGACCTAATTGTGTGATTGATGAGATTGAGTATAGTGGCAGTTTGAGTATTGATGAATCGTCAGTTGTTCATCATCAAGTAATGGTATAGGAGGTAAAAAATGATGAGAAGTTTAAAAATGAATGGTGCAGGAAGTAGTGGCGGTGGTGTTTTTAAAGAGGTTATGTTAGAAGGTGCTCATAAAATTACAGGAGATATCGACTGTGAGAATTTTCATACGGCAGGAACGTGCAAGGCTTTAGGTCACATTTCTTGTTTAACGTTTAACGGAGCAGGAGCTATGACGCTTCAGGGCATTAAGACAAAAGAGATGTCGGTAGTGGGATCTTGTACCTGTCATGGAACAGTTGATGGTGAAGTGTTACAGGTGGAAGGGTATTTAAGTGCAGATGAAGAAATAAATGCTGAAGACATTCGAATCGAAGGAAAGTTTAAAGTATTAGGTGTGATGAATGCAGAAAAGGTAACCTTGTTATTGCATGAACCATCAAGTGTAATGGAAATTGGAGCCGGAAAGATTGAGGTTAGAAAATTAACGAAAAAATCTAAATCATGGAATATCTTTACGATGTTTAAAATAAAGAAAGTGGCGTTAGAGGCAAATCTGATGGAGGCTGATGAGATTTATTTAGAGTATGGTCATGTTAAAAAGGTATGTGGCGATCAGGTGGTGATTGGACCTCATTGTATGATTGAGGAAGTGGAGTACCGAGGAGAGATTGATATCCATCCGACTTCGAAAGTTAAGCGTCAAAAACAAATTTAAGGAGGTTTGAAAGATGGCGGAGCATTTAAAGATATATGGTGATGCAACCGTTGGTGGAGGAACCTTTGATAAGGTTCGTATTTATGGTGATGGATTGATTACAACAGATCTTATAGCTAACAGTATTAAAGTTTATGGTGATGCGACGTTTGAGGGACGTGTTGAGGCCAATTTGATTAAGGTCATGGGGGATTGTGAGTTTAAAGGGCATGTGACGTGTCAGACGGTTGCAATTTATGGTAATACGACGTTTGAAGGAAGTGTTGCAATTAAGTTGTTAAAGATTCGTGGGATGGCGACACTTAATGAATCAAGTGTGATTGAAAGTATTCAAAGTATGGGAGCTTGCGTGGTCAATGGGACATTAAAAGGTGAACGTTTGACGAGCTATGGATCACTTGATGGGGATGGAACGATAAAGGTTCATACCTTAATGTCACAAGGTGAGATTCGAACACGAGGTGAACTTGAGGGTGAGTATTTAAATATTTATGGTGCGATTCATAATGCGAAGTTAATTAATGGTGAAGAAATTCATATTGTGTTAAATGAACATTGTCGCTGTGAAAGTATTGAGGCAACGAAGTTAACGGTGAGTCCGTCTAAGAAAAAACGAGTTCGTAAGACGTTGACGGTGAATCAAATTGAAGGTGATGAGATAAATCTGACGTATACGAAAGCGAAAAAGGTTCACGGTGATAAGGTGATGATTGGAGCGGAGTGTACGGTTGATTATGTGGAGTATTCAACTGATTTAACAACACATCCTACAGCAAAGATTAAACAACAAGATAGAAATTAGGTGATGAGTATGGAAGAATCTTTAATCTCTAAAAAAGAATTATTGCAGTTAACGAATATTTCATATGGACAACTGTACAGATGGAAGCGTAAAAACTTAATTCCTGAAGAATGGTTTATTAAGAAGTCTGTTTCAACCGGACAAGAAACATTTTTCCCAAGAAAAGAAATTCTTGAGCGAATTGAACGGATTCTTGAACTTAAGGATACAGTGTCGTTAGATGAGTTGTCAGAAATTTTCTCACCCCATGTAGCGGAACCAACATTTGATAGTTCGGAGTTAATAAATAAGAAGATTGTGTCACAGCAGGCAATGCAGTTGTATCAAAGTATGACAGGGGCTTCAGCTAATTTATCAGATTTAAAAGAGGTGTTGATGTTAAAAATTTTACAAGATTATGTGGCATCAGGGGTTATTACATTTGATGAAGGAAAAATGATTCAAGCTTTTTTAAATCAGCATTTTATGAAGTTAACACAGGAAAAATCAAGTCTTTTTTTGATGCGGCATTTAGGCCTGCCGTTTGTTATTGGTGCGATTGATAAGGAGATGTTGCTGATTGATGAGCAGGATCGAATTGTGTTAGAAATTGCAGTGGCGAAGGAACTAAGTCAGATTAAGTTAGCGAGTTTGCAATAAATTTTAAAATATCGGAGGGGACTGTTTATGAGACAGTACATGTTTAAACACAAATTTTTACTGGTTACAACAGTTTTAGTTCGTTGTATTGGGGCAGCGATGCAAGTCTATATTGCGCTTTTAATTCAACAATTGATTGATTATGTAGTGGGCGGGGACATGAATGGTTTTGTGAAGGCTATTCTCTTCGCGGCGGTTTATTTTTCACTGATGGGACTGGTTGACTATTTAACAAGTGCGACTCAGGCGATTTATTTGAAAAAAACGTTGATTGCGCTAAAACGTGATGTGTTTAAAGGGATTTTAGCAAAAGACTATGAAGATTTTAATAAGAGTAATACGGCTGATTATTTATCAAATTTGACGAATGATATGAATTTGATTGAGGCCAATTACATTACACCGTTTTTAATGATGATTGGAGATGTGGTGATTTTTGTAGGGACCACGGCTGTTTTACTCTGGATTAATCCCTGGGTGACACTTGCGATGTTTTTGATGGCCGCTTTATTAATGATTGTGCCATCGCTTTTTGGGAAGGTGCTTGAGAAAAGACAAAATAAAGTATCGGATAAGCAAGGGATGTTTACCTCAAAGATTAAAGATATTTTTCAAGGCTATGAAGTCGTGAAGTCTTATCGAATGATTCCATCCGTCACCCATGAATTTAACGTTGTGAATGATGAGTTAGAGGATGCAAAATTTAAGAGTACACATCTAAAAGGGGTGGCTCAAGCTGTTTCGATGATTTTTGCCATTGGTACACAAATTGCTGGAATGGCGATTGCGGGATACTTTGTCCTTCTTGGGCAAATGACAGTCGGAAATTTATTTGCGGTCGTTCAACTGGGGAATGGAATTCAAGGTCCGATTATGTGGATTATGCAGAAAGTGACTCAAATTAAAGGAATGAGCGGTGTGAATGAAAAAATCATGGCGCTGATTGAGGTAGGAAAACGTGAATCTAACGAAGTAGCATTATCAGAATTTAAGGAATCAATTAGATTAGAGAATGTGCATTTTGCTTATGAAGAAACACCGGTTTTAAATGGTATTTCTTATACGTTTTCAAAAAATAAAAAGTATGCGATTGTCGGTGAAAGTGGTTGTGGGAAATCGACGCTGATTAAATTAATGATGGGATATTACCGTGATTATGAAGGTCAGATTTTGGTGGATGGTCAAGATGTTAAGAATCCAATCCCATTATCGATGACAGAACTCGCTTCTATGATTCATCAAAATATTTATTTATTTGATAAAACGATTGCAGATAATATTTTCTTAGATCAAACCTTTGCAGATATTCAAATAAAACGTGCTTTAACTCAAAGTGGTGTAACAAAATTTATCAAGCTGTTACCTGAGGCTTTAAAAACTGCTGTTGGTGAAAATGGGAAGAATTTATCAGGAGGGCAAAAGCAACGTGTGGCGATTGCGCGCGCCTTAATTCAGGAGATGCCTATTTTAATGTTGGATGAGGGCACCTCAGCACTTGATTTACAGACGGCGTATGATATTGAAAAGACGTTGCTTGCAATCGATGAGTTAACAGTCATTACCATTACTCATAAGTTAAGTGAGGAAATTTTATCAGATTATGATGAAATCATCGTGATGGATCAAGGTCAGATTGTTGAATCTGGAAGTTTTAATCATTTATTAACTCAAAAAGGTGCATTTTATCAGTTATATACACTTAAAAAAGACGACGATTTTTCTGTTGCTAGTTAAGATTAAAGTCGACCTTCTAGGTCGGCTTTAAAAATAATTTTTCTATATGGTAATAAATGGTTTTTGAGGGGCGGGGAGTTAAGGGAAAATAAAAAAAGCTATTGATTATATTCAATAGCTTCAGTTTAAAACAAATTTAGTAACGTCGACATCCTCGTTTAGTAATGAAATCACCTGTTTCTAATTGGTAGAAATCTTCTGACTCTCCAATGACACGACGTAAATCACCTGGACGGAGGACGGTTGTCGCATGAGCATCAGGAGATGCTTCGGTTAAAACTGGGATATTACTGATGACTTTAACAACAAATGGGTCTTCTAATGTGATGACTTCATTCGTTGCTGCAACTAACACCTCACAAAATTCTTTACTAATCCACCCCGGTTTAATTCGATACATGTCATTGACAACGGACGAAACAGAATAGACTTGCCCAACCTTTGCACAAACCATCATTTTTGAGGTGTTTGAAGGATCTTTGTGAATGGTGGCATGATCTAAAACAGCAATTAAAAACTTGTCATTTGGAACATAATACGTGTTTTCGTTATATTTCACATTAGCCATCTTTATCAATCTCCCTTTAGGTGAATATCATCTTTCTCTATCAGTATATGTTTGAATTTTTTATATTTTCCCATGATTCGTCTAATTTTCGAAAGAAATGAATAAGTTTGTTAAGGGATGATGCGTAATTAGGCTTTAGATCATAAGTGGTAGGGGGAGAGAATGGATTTTATGAAGTATCAGGTGATAGATGAGGCGTAAAAGACGTTTAATAGTCCTCGAACTTTAGAGAAATTTTTAAACAAGAAGGTTTGTTTATCGAAAGAATATGAAGTTTTAGGGGCTATTTTGTTAACGATGGATAGAAAAATGAGGATTTAACTAGGGGAGGCATTAATCATGAATGAGAAATCATCAAAGGATGTTAATCGAAGGGATTTAAATCATTTAAAGTATTTGATTTCACACGCTTGGAAATGGGATAAGTTATTATTTGTTTATTATGGTTTATTTACATTATTAACAGCCGTGCAACCCTTTATCAGTTTGTTTTCGATTAAGTGGCTGATTGATGAGTTGACGACAGAAATGAATGTGATAGTGTTAGCTTGTATTTTAGGATTCTTTTTGCTCGGTGGGGTAATGGTTAATGCCCTTGTTACATTCATTAAAAATTTATATATGCCCCGTCTCATTTTACTGCGTTTTAAGTTTATAAATCAGATGCAACGTAAAGCTATGAAGATGGATTTTAGATATACAGAAGATCCCAAAACATTGGATGATTTAGAAAATTCCGGGCAAGCTGTTTCTTCAAATCATGTGGGAATTGAAGGGGTTTTTCATAAGTTGTTTGAGGTATCGGGGAGTTTAGTGTCGTTACTGACATATATGAGTTTATTATTTATGCTCAGTCCATGGGTTCTTTTATACTTATTTTTGAATATGCTGTTTGTTTACTATTTAACATCTAGAGCGAAAAAATATGAATTCTCTAAAAAAGATGAAAATGCAGCGTTAAATCGCCGGTCGAGCTATTTGTATAATACGATGTCAGATTTTAAATTTGGAAAAGAGATTCGCATTTATCAATTAGGAAATTGGCTTTGTGAAAAATTTAGAGGGATAAAAGGAGAACACTTACAGTTAACGAAAAAAATTCAAAAGCGTTATTTGGGCGTGAGTTTAGTGGATGCAATCTTGATTTTAATTCGAGAAGGAATTGTGTACGCCTATTTAATTTATTGTGTCTTAGCAAAGGGATTAAGCCTTGGAAGTTTCTCCATGTATTTTACGAGTATTAGTCATTTCACGACGACCTTGCAAAGCGTAATGGAAGATTTAGCTCATCTTCGTTTGCAATTATTGTATGTCAATCATTTTAGAACTTTTTTAGAGATTCAAGATGAGCTACCATTAGAAGAACCAACCCCTATTCCGTTGCTTAAACCGTATACGATTGAGTTTAAAAAGGTGAGTTTTAAATATCCAAACAGTGAACGTTATATCTTTAAAGATTTATCGTTTAAAATTAAGGCAGGAGAACGCTTGGCCATTGTTGGCATAAACGGAGCAGGAAAAACAACGTTGGTTAAATTAATAACTCGTTTATATGAACCAACAGATGGTGAAATATTATTAGACGGGATTAATGTTAAAAATTTGGACCGCGCCAAGTATTTCGACTTATTCTCAGTCGTGTTTCAAGATATTAAAGTGTTGGCGTTTACGGTTGGTGAAAATGTAGCGATTCAAAATCGTGATGTCCTTGACCGTGCAAGAGTGATGGAATGTTTAGAGCAGGCAGGGATTAAAGATAAAATTGCATCCTTAAAGCATGGCATTGAGACGCCGATGTTAAAAGGTCTTGAAGAAGAGGGAATTGAGTTATCGGGAGGTCAAAATCAAAAATTAGCATTAGCGCGGGCACTCTATAAAAATGGAGACATTGTCATTTTAGATGAACCCACTTCAGCGCTTGATCCGTTAGCAGAGTATGAAATTTATCAAAACTTTGATACCTTGATTGGAGATAAGACTGCCATTTATATTTCTCACCGATTATCAAGTACACGTTTTTGTGATACGATTGCTTTTTTTGAAAATGGGGAGATTTTAGAGTATGGTACTCATGAGGAACTGTTAGCGAAAAAGGGGCGTTATGCGGAAATGTTTAATATTCAAGCACAGTATTATCAGTTAGAGTCAGTAGAGGAGATGGCAGCATGCGCAAATTAATAGAACCCTTGATGAAAGATTTGAACGTGATTTTCTTTTTATTTCGATTGGCCTATCAGATTTCAAAGACCTATCTTCCCATTGTCATCACCTCATCTATTGTGACGGCCTTGATGCCATTTTTGAATTTGGTGATGATGAAGCTAGTCATTGATGAGTTGACCGGTTCTAGAAGGATTGAGGTTTTTATGTGGTTGGTTGGAATCGTGGTGCTTGGAAATTTGGTGTTAAATGTGACATCGCGTTGTTTGAAAACGAAGGTGGAGATTAAAAATGAGGAGTTGTTAAATGGATTTGACGCGATGGTGGGTGAAAAAATCATGAGCCTTGATTTTCAAATGATTGAGGATCCAAAGATTCTAGATTTGAAAGAGCGTGCGTTATTTCCGATTCATAATCAGGGGGCAATGTATCGGGTCATGGAATATTCGATGACGTTATTTTCAACCATCTTAACGATGATTGGATTGATTGCCATGATTTCGATGTTAAATCCGTTGATTATTCTATTTTTGTTTTTAATGGCAATTTTATCAGCGTTCATTAATAAGAAGGCACAACAAGTGATGTTTAAATTTTATCAACTCTTGATTCCAGTTAATCGTAAGTTTAGTTATTTTGGAAACTTAACGAGCGATTTTAGTTATGGAAAAGAGATTCGTTTATATAAAATGGACGATTTAATCATGGATCGTATTGAGGATTATAATCACACGACGTTAACGGTCTTTACTGATTTATATGAAGTGCTTGGGAGATATGCAGCTTATAGTGAAGTGATGATGCAGATTCAGATAGTGTTCGTGTATCTTTATATGGTATATAAAGTCGTTGTTAAATCGATTGGACTGGGTGATTTTACGATGTATGCCTCAGCTGCAACACAGTTTGGTCAGTGTTTATCACAAATTTTAAATACCTACATGGAGCTATCTCAAATGTGTCGATACATGGAATCGTATATAGAATTTGATGCATTAAAACCAAGTGTTTTAAGTGGGAAAGAGACAGATGTACCGATGGATAATCTGACACTTGAGTTTAAAAATGTGTCATTTAAATATCCAAAAAGTGAAGTTAATGTGCTAAATAACGTTAATGTGACGATTCTGCCAGGTGAGAAATTATCCATTGTTGGACTCAATGGTGCGGGGAAAACAACCTTTATTAAATTATTAACGCGTTTGTATGAACCAACAGAAGGAGCCATTTATTTAAATGGGGTTAATATTTTAGAGTATGATTTAAAAGAGTATTTAGCTTTAATGTCTGTCGTTTTCCAAGATTTTAAATTGTTCGCTTTCTCGGTTAAAGATAACATTGTGTTTAATCAAGTGGAGAAAGATGAAACGATTATTGAAGTATTAAGAGAAGCGGGATTTGAAAAAGATTTGGCTAATCTTCCAAAAGGAATCGAAACGCCTATTTATAAAACATTTGAAGAAGATGGTGTCGAATTTTCAGGTGGACAAAGTCAAAAAATTGCGATTTCCCGGGCAATATACAAAAATTCCCCGATTGTCATTTTAGATGAACCGACATCTGCTCTTGATCCGATGACTGAGTATGATATTTATCACCGTTTTAATGAATTAGTGGGAGCTAAAACAACGATTTATATTTCTCATCGTTTATCGAGTTGTTTATTTTGCGATCGAATTGCAGTTTTTAAAGATGGACAGATTGTTGAACTTGGAACACATGATGATCTGATGAAAGAAGGAGGCTTATATCAAGAAATGTATCAAGCACAAGCACAATATTATATATAAGAGACGATGTGATGACGGTTTTTGAAAGTGCTGGATTTGAATAGGAGGGAATGACGTATAAAGCCATGAATCATGATCGCGATAGATTCGTGGATTTACTTTATGATTCACTTGAAAAGTTATTAAAGATAGCTATCTCGATTTGAGATAGCCTTTTTAGTTTACTCAGCCCTTTTGAGGGTTAAGTTTTTTTGACTTGATAAGCAAAATCGAAATGACATAAAACCGATAGATATGATTATTGATTGATGAAGTGAAATCAGTAAATTAAGGGAGATGAATTGTTTTTTTAGTGAAAATATTTTAAGATATTAATTAGAAAGTTAGGTGTTTTTAGATGAAGTTATTTGCATCAGATTACGATGGGACGTATTGTAAACATACAAAGCTTGGACGTCAACAATTAAAGGAAAATATTAAAGCAACTAAAGAGTGGCAAGAGATGGGGAATTTATTTATTTTCGCGACCGGTCGACCGATTTCATTAATGAAAATTGAACAGAAAATACATGGTCTAGTGTATGATTATATCGTGGGTTTAAATGGAGCAGTTATTGTCTCAAGTGATGGACAAGTTGTCTTTCGTCAGACGATAAAAAATGAAATAGCTAAACAAATTGTTGAGCTTATTCAAGAAAAAAAAATAACACAATATATGGTCACAGATGGATTAAATGGCCATTATTATACGACGTTTCATTTATTTAAAAGGGAATACTACCTATTTAAGATTTTGAAATGGACACATCGTTTGTTTAACTTAACGTTAACACAGGCACTTGAGCAACCAGTGGCCCAGATTGCAGTGAAAACGAACAGTCATGAAGAGGCTATTCAATTTGCCAAGATTATTAATGAAACGTTTGGTCATGAAGTAGTGGCCTATGCCAATTTACTACATGTCGATATTTGTGCCAAAAACTTATCAAAAGCAAGTGGGGTTTTTGAGGTGGCTAAGCGTCATCGAATTGAAACAGATGCGATTTATTGTATTGGTGATAGTTTTAATGATTTACCGATGATTGAGGCCTATCATGGCTTAACCATGATTGAAGCCGTTGATGATCTTAAGAAGCAAGCAGAAGCCGTTTTTAAAACGGTAAGTGAAGCATTTATCTATGCAAAAGAAAAGGTTTAGTCCAGGAGTGGGCTAAACCTTTTTCAATGGAGTCAAGATGACTTTTTGAAATATCATCATTTTACGGTATAAAATCAAGTCAAATATCACTACACTAAAAGAACGAAGAAAGGATGACTGACTATGATTATAATTGATTCAAAAACCCCACTCGATCTCTTTGAATTTGGTGTTATTTGTTATTGTCTAGATGCCAAGGAACTATCTGAACATGGACTGGTGATTAACCGAATGAATGAGTTTGAGTATTTAATTGGAAGGATCGATTTTATGCCGGATGAAACCCCATCAACAAAAGACTGGTTATTTGATAGATATCATCCAGGTATGATTTGGAGATGTCCAGAGGCATTAAAAGAGGCCTTGCTTGATCAGACCTTATTATTTCAAGACATCATCAGTCATTGGCTTCGAGCAGATGAATCCATTGGATTAATTAATACAGCTTTTAAAGTGGCATCCCTAACGTTATTAAATGATTACTTTCCACGAAAGGACTTAGTGATTCAATCATTAAATACGATTTTTTTAACGGAATCTCAACTCCTTAAAGAGATTCCCCTTCGTCAATCTGCCTTTTTTAAAGATCAATATGAGGGACAGTGGATTATTAGTCGAATTAATGTTTCGCTATTATGTTTGGTTCAAGTTTTCTATGAGGCAACAAATTCGACTTTAAAGCTAATATCAGAAGCTTTTATGATTAACGAACTCGCTCTTTTGGTGATGAAAGATCAGTTTAATGAGATGGAATGGGAAGAACTGACTTTAGCACAAGTACTTCTATTGAAAAACGTCATGCAACAGTCTTGCTCGCATCAAGAATTAAGTGAGGCTTTTAAACAAGCATTTCGAGTTTATCCGATGACAGACGTTCAAAACTGGATGAGTCCTCTTAAATTAAACCTAAATAAGTAACGATTAGGTTAAATTTAAAAAGATAGGGCATAGGCACTCAACTATTAACTCGTTGTTGGATATAATAACGTGACACAGTAGAAGAAGGAGGGGAGTTTATGTTCTATCGAAATTTAGCACCGGTGATTCCAATGATTTTGATGTCCAATCAGTTCCATCGACGTCCTGAACATCAAAATCATTCAAATTATGGAAGTGGTCAATTTAATTCAAGTCATGAAGAAGATGGATTTTTTGAAAATGACGAGATGTTTGGAGGTGGAGTTGTGGGACCATTATTAGTGGGAGGATTAACCGGCGTAGCACTAGCCAGTCTTTTTGGAAACAAACAAGCATATGCAGCGACACCATATCCAACACAAAGTGCATACCCAATGCAAAGTGCATACCCAATGCAAAGTGGGTATGCGTACCCAGTATCAACTTACCAACCACCTATTCAAGCAAGTGCCCCCTATTATCAACAGGTACCGATGGTAACTCAATCGATGCCAACTCAAGCACAAATTGTGAAGCCAAATACCGTTTCACAAGTGCAAGGGGGGGAACCTAAAATGCCGGCCATTCAAAATATGCCAAATGATATTACGATTCAAAAGCTAGGACAAGCTTATGTAACAAATCCACCGATGCCAAGCAATCAAGTCACGAATTCGATGCCTTATTACATGTTTTCAATTCGTAAAGAGCTACCCGATGAGATGAGAGGAATCATGCCTTTGCAAGGAAATATGATGTATCGTGTGATAGCTAGTCAACAGATTTGGACTGTGATCCCAAGTTATACATCTGTCAGTTATTTAGGATGAATGAGGCAAACCGACGAAGTTACTTCTTCGGTTTTTTTTATTGTTTTCGTATATTGATTAGGTACGCAAGGAATACTAAATGATATACAAAAAAAAGGTAGTGAGAGCTATGACAGTCACATTAATGATTCAAATTGCATTAATTCTTTGTGTAATCAGCATCATTGTTCTAGGGATTTTTGAAGTGATGACGTATGATGCTTTTGAACAGGAAATAACAGAAATCCGTGATGAACTCGAATCATTAGAAGAATAAAAAAGGTAATCTTGATAGATTACCTTTTAATGAGTTGAAATAGTGAAATAGAGTTGGTTGAAAATCGGAAGACCGTTGTTCCAAAGCTTAAGGAAATAATCCGTCGTTATCGTCCGATTGCCAGGTTGCCCATTATTTTCATCGAATGATTTAAGGGAGTCAAAAAAGTACATTTCATTTGTCGTGTCATCATATCCAACCAGTGTCATATAATGCTGCCAATTTAAAGAGTTTCCAATTAGGACGATAATTGGAGTTCCGGCCGTTAGTCGTGTTTTTAATGTTTCAAGGCTCCCCGTAAACATTTCAATGTTGTAGGCAGAATCCTTAAAATAGTTCAGGATTCCTTTGGGAAGAACATATCCTGAGACTGGAATTTTATAGTTGAGTTGATGATAGATATTCAGACCTGTTTGGCTTTCATGATAATGGCGAAGAACGTAAGCAATCGAGAAGGCGGAACATTCATTTATGATTTGTCTTTCAAAGGAATTCTCTTGCTCAATTGAAAAAGAAGAAGGAAAGGATATAGGAATTTTATCGTGTTTTGGAAAGGGGGATAAAAAATATAGAGTTAATAAGAGCATCATCATCAAAATGCCTAAGCTTGTATAAATGAATTTTTTCAATAAAATCACTCCTTTTTATTTAAATTATACTATAATTCTGTAAAAAAGGAAAATAAAGTAATTTAATCGAATTATGTCTAAAAAACATCACTCTAAAGGCTTATAACCAGTGATGTTTTTTTTCTTTAATTTAATAATCGGTATGTAATAAAATGAATGGTAGAAGTGGCAATTAATGTTAGTCAAAAGGTAGGTGATTTGCGATGATTCGATGGATAGTAGGGGCTATTCCGAGTGCTTTACTCATTATTTTTACTCATTTTATTATATGGTTAAATGAAGATCCAACCCTGTATCCGAGTAGGACATACTCTCTTGTATTTATCCTCACAAATTTACTTTTATTTTTCATTCAAGCTGTTACTTGCTCGGCATTACATCTTTCTAAATGTTTAATGTTAGGGATTTATTGTTTTATCACCATTCTATTGATTCTCTTTAATTTACTTTTCATTAAATTTCAATGGGTTTTGGAGTACCTCATCTTGCTGACGGTACTTTATTTCATTTATTGTTTGTTTGAGCATAGAAAGCGAATAAAAAAAGATTATGAGCTGTTGTAATTCATGAGTTAAATTGAGCACTTACCAGGCTAATAGAAGTTTAAGAAGTAGATAATGAAATAAAAATAGTTTAGAATGGATTGTAAGATAAACGCTAGATGGAGTGGGTAGAGTTGTTTTTAGGAATAGGTGATAAAGTAAAGAAATGTCGTACAGTATATGCTTTAAAACAAGCTTCGTTTTCTAAATTTGGGATTAGTCAGCATTATTTAAGTATGATTGAAAGCCAAAAACGGCAACCTACACTCGAAATGATTGATCAAATTTATGATGCATTTTATATATTAACTAATGGGGAAATTAAAAATTTATATACAAAAGAAACGTTTAGATACACAGAGGAAGAACAAGCCTTTGCTTATTTAACAAAAAAATGTCAAACTGAAAGAATCCCACTGCATTATCACGAGTCATTAAAAATTGCACAGCAATTTAATTTATGTGATCTTTTATACCGTTTAAATGTTGGAATGGGTGAACATTACCAATCTATTCTACAATATGAAGTGTCGACTAATTATTTTATGAAAGCCATTCATGTTGCAAATGGTATCCATTGTAATTTAGCCTACTGTTATCATCAATTAGGTCATAATATGAAAGAAACCGATAATTATAAAGTTGCCTTAATGTACTATTCATTGGCTGCCCAGTATACAGATGATAAGATGACTGCCTATTACTACCGTTTACGATATAATATGGCTTTAATAAATTTAGAACTTGAGAAGTATGCAGAAGGTTTGGAAGAAATAGAATCAATTTTAATTCAGTGTCAGGACAGTGAGACCCTCGCTGGAACATTAATGTTAAAATATTATGCTTTTATCAAAATGAAGAGATATCAAGAAGCTTATGAGTTGATAATTGACTTTATAAATAGGGAAAAATATGAGTATCATAAGGGAATGGCTTATCATAACTTAGGAGGGGTATTAATGCTAAATCAGAATTATGAAGAAGCCTTAGTTACAGTTCAAAAAGCTATTAAAATCAGAAAAACGCTCTTCCAACGTCAATTATCTAGACTTTTAGAGGGTAAAATTTATTTTTTATTAGATCAATATGAAGAAGCTAAGCAATGTTTTCTTGAATCGAAAGAAGAAATTATGGAAGGGGGAAATCAACGCTATGTAAAGGAGTGGTATGAATTCTCACTGAAGTTAGCTTATTCAATGAGTGACAAATCGCAACTCTCAATGTTGTTAGGTGAAATGAGAGATTTGGTGAAAAAAGGATGTTTAAGCGAAGCATTTTTAAATGGGCTTAAATTGGAGCTAATTAGATGGTATTGCCAAAGCGAATGCGATGAACTAGATGAAATGAAACGAGATTGTCTAACGATGATTTCAATCTAGACCATGATGAGAGTCATGGTCTTTTTGCGTACAATTTGATACAATAGATGAGTACTTTAAAAACGTGGAGGATGAACTCATGAGCAAACAATTAGTGTTAGCTGAAAAACCATCCGTTGGACGCGATATTGCACGCGTGCTAAACTGCCAAAAACAAGGCAATGGTTATTTAGAAGGAAAAGATTATATCGTAACGTGGGCGCTTGGACATTTGGTGACGCTTGCTGATCCTGAAGCTTACGATGTGAAATATAAATCATGGAATTTAGAAGATTTACCGATGTTACCTAAGCATTTTAAATTAGTGGTGATGCCAAAAAACTTCAAAACAATTTAAAGCGGTTAAAGAACAGATGTTAAGAAAAGATGTGTCTGCTATTGTTATTGCAACAGATGCAGGACGTGAAGGAGAATTAGTCGCGCGTTGGATCATTGAAAAAGTTGGGGTTAAAAAGCCGATTAAACGTTTATGGATTTCATCTGTAACGGATAAAGCAATTAAAGAGGGATTTAAATCATTAAAAGATGGACATCTTTATGATAATTTATATGCTTCAGCCATCGCCCGTTCAGAAGCGGATTGGATTGTTGGAATGAATGCAACACGCGCTTTGACAACGAAACATAATGCTTCTTTATCATGTGGACGTGTTCAAACCCCAACGCTTGCCATGATTGCTAAACGTGAAGATGAAATTAAACAATTTAAATCAAAACCTTTCTTTGGAATCAGTGCGATTAGTCATGGATTAAAGTTAACGTGGCAAGATAGTAAGTCAAAAGATGTTAAAACGTTTGATGAAGATAAAGTGACAGCCCTATTAACGACCTTAAATCAGCAACCAGCCATCATTGAGAAGGTAACGAAAGTTGAGAAAAAAGAGTATGCTAAAGGATTGTATGATTTAACAGAATTACAACGTGATGCGAACCGTTTATTTGGTTTCTCAGCGAAAGAAACGTTATCAATTATGCAAAAATTATATGAGCAACATAAAGCTCTGACGTATCCTCGTACCGATTCTCGTTATATCTCAAGTGATATTGTTGAAACGTTACCGGATCGTTTAAAAGCGGTGGCCATTGGTCCTTATCGTGGGGCAGCTAACGGATTATTAAAATCAAAAATCGTAGCCAATAAATCGTTTGTAGATGACAAAAAAGTAAGTGATCACCATGCCATTATTCCAACGGAACAAACGGTGTTATTAACGGATTTAAGTGATAAAGAACGTAAAATTTTCGACCTCGTCGTGAAACGATTCTTAGCGGTGTTATCAAAACCATTTGTATACGAGCAAACGACGCTTTTAGCTAAAATTGGGTCTGAGAACTTTACGGCAAAAGGAAAACGTGTGATTTCTGCGGGATATAAGGAAGTGTACGGCTTTGATGAAGATTCAGATGATGACCAAGTACTTCCGATTGTAGAAGAGGGCATGAAATTACCAATCTCAAGATTAATTAAGACACAAGGAAAGACACAACCACCGGCTTACTTTAATGAAGGAACCCTGTTATCAGCCATGGAAAATCCAGCACGCTTTATGAATTCAAGTGATAAAGAAATCGCGAAAACATTAAGTCAGACAGGTGGACTTGGAACGGTTGCAACACGTGCGGATATCATTGAAAAATTATTTAATGGTTTCATGATCGAGAAACGTGGTCAAGAGATTCATTTAACATCAAAGGGACGCCAATTACTTGAGCTGGCGCCAGCCGATTTAAAATCACCTGAGTTAACCGGGCAGTGGGAACAAAAGTTGAGTGATATTGCAAACGGTAAATTAAAACGTCAAGTTTTTGTTGGACAAATGCGTGAGTATGCGGTAGCAATCGTTGAAGAAATAAAAGGGAGCGACGCTAAATATAAGCACGATAATTTAACAACTACTAAATGTCCTGAGTGTGGGAAGCCCATGTTAGCGGTAAATGGAAAACGCGGTAAGATGTTAGTTTGCCAAGATCGCGAATGTGGAACGCGTAAAACAGTGTCTCAAGTGACAAATTCTCGTTGTCCAAACTGCCATAAAAAACTTGAGCTTCGTGGAGAAGGAGAAGGGCGCATCTTTGCTTGTACTTGTGGTTATCGTGAAAAGCTAAGCAACTTTAATAAACGTAGGCAAGAACAGAAAAAACAAGGAAGTAAACGTGATGTTCAAAAGTATTTACGTGAACAAGAAAAACAAGCAGAACCATTAAATTCAGCCTTTGCAGATGCATTTGCCAATTTAAAATTCTAATACATGAGGAGTTGTCAGACGACAACTCTTTTTTTAATAGGGGGAAAGTGTAAAAGGGAGGGGGGATTTTTTTATTATGAATTAATGAATGAAATAATCCTTTTATGAAATACTAAGAAATAGAATCGTTTACTTTTTAAAAGGAGTGAAGCTGATGAGAAGTTTTAGATGGGCATTCATGATGAGTTTCATCGTGTTTATTGCTTTAAGTCTTGTGGGATGGGGGCAACCTTCACCCTCGTTAATTGTAGAATCTTATTTTAGTGAAATCCAAAAAGGGACAGAAGGAGATTTTCTTAGTTTATTTAATGATGCTAAAATGAAAAAAACAGATCAGTTAACGGATGTTGATCAACGAATTTTTGAGTTAATAAAAGATATTCAATTTGAAGTTTTGTCACAGAAAATGAATAAAGAAGTCGCGTATGTTAAGGTGAGTGTCACGGGACCAGATATAGCAGCAGAACTCATGCAGTATCAATCTGCTTTTATTCAAGAAAGTCAAGATCACTCATCTCCTGTTTCTTTTGATGAGAATTTGATGCTATCTTGTTTAGAGGAGGTAACTTATACAGAGCGTTCGGCTGAGATTCGCTTAATAAAAAAAGATAGCACATGGAAAATTACAGATAGTCGTGAAAGTATTTTATATCTATTGTTTAACTTACAATCAGCAACCTTTAATCAATGAATTTAAAAAACGAAGTTCGATAATCAGAACTTCGTTTTTTAAATGTATATTTCATTTTTTTCCATTCGGTTATAGACAAAATTATCAACGTAATGTCCAGTATAGGCATCTTGAAAAATAATATAAAGATTGCCAAATTCATCGAAGGAAACATCATCAATCGTCACGGTTGTTTCACCATAAATTCTTCCATCTTGTTCTGTTTCACGTTGAACTCGTTCAATACTTTCAGTGATAGTATATTGTTGTTTTTTATTGTCCGCGGAAATAATTTCCCAACCGAGGAGTTTTAAAATTTCAAGAATATTCATGCAAATCACCTCTTATCGATTTCATTATGGAATAAAGTGGAGAGATTTATTCAAAAGTGAGTCTATTTCAATTCAGATTCTTTTTTAAAGATGATGAACAAATTTTTAAAAATAATGAAGTGAAAAGATGGGTCATCAGTTTAAGATTTGAATTTCATTTCAAGGCATTTGAGGCGATAGGAGGATCACTAGACGTAAGCCTAATTTTATCAAGGGATCTGTTCCCTCTTAATTCAAGTGATGGTTCAATGATAACTTTGGTTTAAGAGGGCAAGAAGGTCCCTAAAAAATAAGTCATAATGTAGGAGTCATTGTATTTTTTAACCTATTTAATGAGTATTTTCAATTAAACTGTGAATGATGAGAGACACTTTATGGGCTTTTAACATAAGATATACTAGTCTGAAAAAAAGGAGTGATAACATGGCTCAAACGTTGTTAGATATTCAGTATGGGGATGTATTTGGCAATGTCAAATGTGAGAAAGTTGTGCTTTATGGAGATTCAGAAGATGATGGACTTTTTATGAATCAGTTGAAATTAGTAGTGGCTGGAAAAGAAATCGCGCCATTAAGTTGTGAGTTACCATTCGGTGGATATGCGATGCATTTATATTTAGGGGATTTTTTATCATTAGGAAAAGATCAAATTTTGGTGGTTGGTCAATCAGGTGGTAGTGGAGATTATACAGTTTTAGGATTGGTTGAGGTAGAAAAAAATCAGTTGAAGTTGGTATGTCGTGATGATGAGATTTCAAAGCAGTTGGTATTTAGCACACAACTTGTAAATGATGAGCAGGCCTTTGTTCTTTGTGATCAAACCCAAATGATATTTTTAGTAGAGATAGACGATGAAAACTCATTGCCACAAGTTTTGGCACCGAATGTGATTTATCCGATTAAGCAACCGTATCAAGATGCGTTTAGTTTATTAGTTCAACAGCGAATTATAGGACAGACAAATTCTCAAACACTTGGTATGATCCAATCTATTCTAGTTTTTAATGATCAAGGAAAGTTAGTGATTCAGAATCAATATTTGCTTGAACCAGGATATGAAAAGTGAGGTTTTAACTCGCTTTTTATTTTACTAAAATTTATGAAATCGATACCATTCTATATTTACCTCTTTTTCATTTAATGCTATAATTCATCTTAAATAGGAATAATAATAATGGAAAGGAGCGTAGCGACTTTTCATGTGACGGGGATTTGGGGACGGAGAATTAAATAGTTATTGATTGTGTGGGAAGGTTCCCTTATTTGGTGTGAGTTTTCATGAAAAGTAGCGATAGAATAGGATGGGAAGAAGAGATGAGTTTGAACAACGGTTAGCGAAGCATTATGATGACTTAAAGTGGACGTATCATTATGTCTATGATCAATTTGGAGCGAGTGATGAAGATTTTGAGTCGCTGATGAGGGTGATTGAAAAAAAATATCAGGAACGTCAAGCAGAACTTAAAGCATTAGATCAGCGTGATTCACATTGGTTTATGGCCCAGGATATGATTGGAATGATGCTTTATGTGGATTTATTTGCGGTGGATTTGAAAAATTTAAGTCAAAAAATTCCGTATTTGAAAGAGTTAGGGGTGACGTATGTTCATTTGATGCCTCTTTTAAAGCCTCGTGAAGGGGAAAATGATGGAGGGTATGCGGTAGAAGATTACCGTGATATTGATCCACGCATTGGAACGATGAATGATTTTATTCAGATGTTAAGCGAGTTTCGGGAAGCGGGGATTTCGGTTTGCATCGACTACGTGTTAAATCACACGGCGAAGGAACATGAGTGGGCGAAACGTGCGCTTGAGGGGAATTATTTTTATCAGAGCATGTATATGATGTATGAGCATTATGATATTCCAGCTCTTTATAATAAGACGGTGCCTGAGGTTTTACCGGATAAGTGCCCGGGGAATTTTACTTATTATGAAGAAATTAATCATCATGTCTTTACGTCGTTTAGTGATTTTCAGTGGGATTTGAATTTTAAGAATCCTTATGTGTTTGAGCAAATGGTTGATATTATGTTGTTTTTAGCAAATACAGGGGTTAATATTATTCGGTTAGATGCGATTCCGTTTATGTGGAAAGAGCTTGGAACGTCGTGCCGTAATTTACCGATGATTCATGAATTGATGCATCTGCTACATCTGATTAAAGAAATTGCGTGTCCATCCCTTGTTTTACTTGGAGAAGCGATTGTTGAGCCTTATGAGATTGTAAAGTATTTTGGAGATGAGCACAAAGTCGAGTGCGAGTTAATGTATAATGCGAATTTTATGGTGAATATTTGGAATTCGTTAGCGACTCGGGATACTCGTGTCATGCGTTTGGATAGTGAGAGGTACACGACACCAAAATCGGGAACTTGGATTAATTATGCACGTTGTCACGATGATATTGGATGGGGATTTAGTGAGGATGCGATTTGGTTAACGGGCTCAAATCCAGTGGATCATAAGCAATTTATGATTGATTTTTATAGCGGAAAGTTCCCGGGAAGTTTTGCAACAGGAGAAATTTATCAATATAATCCAGTGACGCGTGATGCAAGAATTAATGGAACACTTGCAAGTTTAGCTGGACTTGAGCAGGCGTTAAGATATGATAATAGTGCCATGATTGAAACAGCCATTGCTCGTATTAATCTCATACACGCCTTATTACTAGGATCACAAGGAATCCCGCTTCTTTATAGTTGTGATGAATTAGCAACGATTAATGATTATTCTTACTTAGAAGATGAACATAAATGCCGTGAAGGGCGTTGGGTTCACCGACCAGCAATGGACTGGGATCGTGCGAAAAAACGTCATGATTTAACGACACCAGTGGGTCAAGTTTTCCAAATGCTAAAGCATCTCATTAACATTCGCAAAAATGAGCCATTATTTGCTGGGGATGTGAAAAATGAGATCCTCCGCTTGTCAAATCACCATGTTTATGGAATCGGCAAATTCCAAGATGATGCCAAAATGTTATTATTATTTAACTTCTCCGAACATAAATTGTATCTTCCAACAACTGAAATGAAACAGTGTGGATTTAGTGGGATGATGTCAGACCTTGTCAGTGATAAAAGGATTCATTTAGAAGATGAAGTGATTGTTGTTGAACCTTATGAATTTTTATGGTTTAAAAATTAGATAAAAAAGCAGTTCGAATCAGTCGAACTGCTTTTTCTTTGGGGGAGTAGCGTGAAGGAAAGATTCCTTATTCTATGGGTGGTTTTAAAGGTAAATATGACAGGATGTCACATTTCTTTAAAAAAGAGTTTAGGTCAGTTGATTATGGGGGATTACCTTGTGCTATAATAGAGCGTAACGCTGTTAGGAGGTTTTAAGATGGATCAAATGTATTTAGTCATGTTTTTACGTGAAGGTGGGTATATCGAATCAAATGTTGACTTATTAGAACTTGACCGTTCAACGCTTGAACAAGTCATTGAACGTTTAGTAGATTATCATAATAGTGAAGAATTAGAAGATGAATTAAGAGGATGTGGCCTAAATGCTCGTGCGATTATTCGCACGTACTTAAATCATGTCGGGGATTATGGATACGAAGATTTCTATCATTTAGAATTAGTGAGTCCAAAATCATTATAGTTGTCTTTAATGATCAAGGATAAAAAGATACAAAAGTTCAGCAAATTAAATAAAAAGCCTTATCCAGTGGGATAAGGCTTTTTACATGATGATGGACCTTTTTTAGGTCTTCTAAGTAATAGGACATTTGCTCTTCTGTGACTTGAGGAAACGTCTCATAATAGGCTCCTACTGAGGTGAAGTGATCGATTGAATGAAGACAAATAATCTCATCTACAAATTGACGGAGGGCTTCAATCGTTTCTGTTGGTCCAACAGGAACCGCTAAAATCAATTTTTTGGGTTGATGAGCTTTAATCGATTTAATGGCAGCTAAAAGAGTAAATCCTGTCGCTATTCCATCATCGACTAAAATGACCACTTTATGTTGAACGTTTGGAAAGGAATCATGGCCACGATATGTGACTAATCGTCGCTTGATTTCACGTAATTCTTTTTCAATCTCTTGCTCAATATAGCCAGTCGGAACGTGGAGGTGTTCAATATATTCTTCATACAATAAATATTGTCCATCGACAGTTACGGCTCCAATCGCTATTTCTTTATGATGAGGAGCTCCAATTTTTCGAGTAATTATCAAATCCCATTCAAATTGAAAATGTTTAATTGAAGGAAGGCCCACTTCAACTCCACCTCTAGGGACTAAAAGCATGATTATCTCTTTATCATGGTAGAGTTTTAAATGTTGACTTAATAATTCACCTGCATCAAAACGGTTTTTAAATAACAATTTTCATCACCACTTTTTCTAAATTATTTTTAGTATGGACGAAATAGAATAGGTTATTGGCTACATACTAAAGAAAGATATAGACGCTTTAAAATAGAAAAATTTTTAAAAAAGCAATATAGTAAATTTTAGAATTTTTTGAAAGCGTGTATACAAAAGATGTAACCGGTGTTATAATAGCTTTCGCTCGTCATTTTTTGACGAAAAGTGAAATGTCAAATCATATGCTTAAGTCTAGAGTTAGGTTTAGATTAATTATTAATGTATTTAAAGGAGAGCTGACACCATGAAAGTCGTTGTAGTTATTGACTCATTAAAAGGAAGTTTAAGTTCAATAGAAGCAGGTGAAGCAGCAAAAGCAGGTATCTTAGCTGCTAATTCTAATGCGACGGTTGTTGTAAAACCATTAGCTGATGGTGGAGAAGGAACAACAGAAGCGTTAGTAGCTGGAATGAATGGTGAGTTAAAAAATGTAGAAGTGTGTGGACCACTACATGAAAAAGTTTGTGCCCAAATTGGGATGATTGGTGAAACAGCTGTGATTGAAATGGCCCAAGCAGCAGGACTTCCATTAGTAGCAGTAGAAAATCGTAATCCATTAGTGACAACAACCTATGGTGTTGGAGAGATGATTAAAAATTGCATCGAGGCTGGATGTAAAAAATTTATTGTTGGAATTGGTGGATCATCAACAAATGATGCCGGGCTTGGGATGTTAATGGCTTTAGGATTTAAATTCTTAGATGCTAATGGACAAGAAGTGATGCAAGGGGGCCAAGGTCTTAGCCAAGTGGTTTCAATTGATGAAACAAATGTGTTACCTGAATTAGCGTCATGTGACTTTAAAATTGCTTGCGATGTTAATAATCCTTTATATGGAACACTTGGTGCTGCGTATATTTATGCACCACAAAAAGGAGCAAATCCTGAAATGGTAGAAGCATTAGATGCAGGATTAAAGCATTTTGCAGATGTTGTCGCAAAGCATAAAGGACAAGATTTTGCTCATTTACCAGGTGCTGGAGCGGCAGGTGGACTTGGATTTGCGTTCACCGCATTCTTAGGCGGAACATTAGAATCTGGTGTTAAAATTATTTTAGAAGAAACGAAGTTAGAAGAAGAATTAAAAGACGCTGATTTTGTTATGACGGGAGAAGGTCGTATTGATCATCAAACGGCAATGGGGAAAGCTCCAATTGGAGTTGCCAAGCTTGCAAAAAAATATAATTGTAAAGTCATTGGAGTAGCGGGAGCTACAACAAATGATGCGAAAAAATGCAATGAAGAAGGAATGGATGCTTACTTCTCAATCGTTAATAGTGCGATGTCTTTAGAAGAAGCAATGAAGCCAGAAGTTGCTTACGAAAATATGAAACAAACAACGCAGCAAATCTTTAATTTAATTCAAGCCATTAACTAAATGACAATTTCATAAAGGAGAGTAACCACATGGATTTACAGATTACAACGTTTGGTGCGCTACTTGGGTTAGCTGTAGCCATTTTCTTAATTATTAAAAAGGGACATCCAGCTTACAGCTTAATTTTAGGAGCTTTAATTGGTGGACTTGTTGGAGGAGCAGGACTTGATGGAACTGTTTCAACGATGATTGATGGGGCCAAAGGAATGATGCCGGCCATTATTCGTATCATTACGTCTGGAGTTTTAGCTGGAGTTTTAATCAAAACGGGATCAGCAGCTAAAATTGCAGAACAGATTGTTAAAGTATTAGGAGAAAAACGCGCGTTATTCGCTTTAGCTTTAGCGACAATGATTTTAACAGCAGCTGGGGTATTTATTGATATCGCAGTTATTACAGTAGCACCGATTGCTTTAGCATTAGGTAAAAAATTAAACTATTCAAAAATGGCAATCTTACTTGCGATGATTGGTGGAGGAAAATGTGGAAATGTTATCTCTCCAAATCCAAACACGATTGCAGCTTCTGAAAACTTTGGTGTTGAATTATCAAGTTTAATGGGAGCAAACGTGATTGCGGCCATTTGTGGTTTAATTGTGACGGTTTTCTTAGTTAAGTTATTAATTAATAAAGGTGAAAAAGTAACAGAAATCGTTGTAGAAGAAAATCAAGACGACTTACCAAGCTTCTTTGCAGCGGTTATTGGACCAGTTGTTGCCATTCTTTTATTAGCTTTACGTCCATTGGCTGGAATTACAGTAGACCCATTAATTGCTTTACCAGTAGGTGGAATCATCGGCGTGATTGCTTGTGGAAAATGGAAACATACTAATGAGTATATTACATTTGGATTAACAAAAATGATGCCAGTTGCAGTTCTTTTAGTTGGAACGGGAGCAGTAGCAGGTATTATTAAAGCATCAACGTTACAAACAACAACCATTGCTTTATTAAATGGATTAAGTATTCCAGAATTCTTATTAGCTCCAATTGCAGGGATTTTAATGGGAGCGGCGACTGCTTCAACAACAGCAGGAACAACGATTGCTTCGGCAACATTTGGACCGGCTATTATGGCTGCAGGTGTATCTCCACTTGGTGGAGCGGCAATGGTTCATGCAGGGGCAACTGTACTTGACCACTTACCACATGGATCATTCTTTCATGCAACAGCAGGAGCAACAAATGTTAGCATCAATGAACGTTTAAAATTAATCCCTTACGAGTCATTAGTTGGGTTAACCATTACGATTGTGACAACGATTATTTGGGGGATTATACTTTAATATGATTAAACCACCCATTATGGGTGGTTTTTTATATGAGTTGAAGAATTGTGGAATCTAATTATACGGTAATTATACAAGTGAGTAATTGACGAGATGTTTTTATAGCAGTAAAATATTGATTAAACTTAATGAGATAAATATTTTTCGGGTTAATGTCATATAATTTAAGCGTTAAGATGATGAGGAGTGAGGTTATGTCCATTTTAAAAAGATTTACCGATATTATGTCAGCTAATATGAATGCCTTATTAGATAAGTGTGAGGATCCTAGTAAAATGGTGGATCAGATTTTACGTAATCTAAATGAGGATTTAGGAAAAGTAAAATCAGAAACCGCAGCAGTTATGGCTGAAGAAATACGTTCTAAACGTGAATTAGCTGAATGCACACAAGAAGTAAATAAGTTATTAACGTATGCTAAACGTGCAGTTGAGGCAGGAAATGATGACGATGCTCGTTTATTCTTATCTAAAAAAGCAACCTTAGTGGAGAAACAACAAACCCTTGAACAAAAAGTTCAAATGGCTTCTGAAAATGCTAGAAAAATGCGCCAAATGCATGATAAACTAGTCAGTGAAATTAATGATTTAAATACACGTCGTGAAACCATTAAGGCAAAAGTAGCAGCTGCGAATATGCAATCGCGCTTAAATGAAATTGGAAGCTCTGTAGGAGCAGCTAAAACGAACTTAGGAGCATTTGCCCGTATGGAGGAAAAAGCCAACCGTATGCTTGATGAAGCGAATGCGATGGCAGATTTAAATGTGTCACCGGTTGATGAAGTCGAGTCGTTAATGAGCAAATACGATGCCCCCTCTTCGGCTGTTGAAGATGAGCTAGCAGCCCTCAAAGGTGGAAGTTCATCGGTGATTGATGATGAATTAGCCGCTTTAAAGAATGAATTAAACTAAAGAGTAATCAGGTTGTGGCTAGTCTACTAGTTGCAACCTTTTTTAGAGAGGGAGTGAAAAGATGGATGGGCACCAAAAAGAAGAGGTCGAAGTTTTTACATGTGAAAACTGTGGCGGAAATATGATTTTTGATATTAAATCCCAATCATTAAAGTGTCCCTATTGTGAGACAGAAGTAAAAATTGATAATAGTGGGGATGTTTTAGAATACGATTTTTCCAACGTGTCACGCCTTGAAGCACAATCTGATTGGAATGAGGAAGCAGAAGTTATTAAATGTGAAAGCTGTGGAGCCGAAACGGTTGTTGATAGACAGTCAACGGCTATCCATTGTTCATATTGTGGCTCTTCTCATGTTCTTAAAACAAAGCAATCAGCAGGGATTAAGCCAGAAGGCGTTTTACCCTTTAAAATAGATAAACATCAGGCCATGGAAGAAATGAGTCGTTGGATGAAAAGACGTTGGTTAGCGCCAAATGATTTAAAGTTATTGTATCAAAGTGATAAGTTACAAGCGGTTTATGTACCATATTGGACCTATGATGCTCAAACTTATAGTACGTATACAGGCCAAGGCGGTCGTTATTATTATGAGACACGTGAAGTGAATGGGAAAAAAGAGACGATTCAAAAGATAAGATGGTATCCGGTCAATGGACAGTTGCATGAATTTTTTGATGATGTTTTGGTGAACGCCTCGGCCCATTACTCCGATCAAATCATGAGTGGGGTAGAGCCTTATAATACCGATCGCATAGAACCCTATAAACCAGAATATTTATCAGGTTATCTAGCGGAACGGTATTATCTAGGGGTAAGTGAAGGTTTCTCATGTGCTAAACAAAAAATGGTTCGAGAACTAGAATCAATGGCGCATCATGAGATTATGTGTCGTTTCGATACCGCAAGAAATGTTGTTGTCAGAACGCAGTATCAGAATGTGACGTTTAAGCATGTGTTATTACCGATTTGGTGTGCTAATTATGATTATAAAGGAAAAAACTATCAATATATTATTAATGGTGAAACAGGCCGTGTGCACGGGACGTATCCTTATAGCTTGGTTAAAATTACGGTACTCATTATACTAGGAGCACTTGCTCTTTATTTATTCTTTGTTTATTTTAATAGTTAGGAGCGAATGGTATGGGTTTATTTAATAATCAATTTGCAAATGTTGTAGAATGGAATGAGACACGTGATGATGTCATTTTTTGGATGTGGCGAAATAAAGAAATTAAACGTGGCAGTCGTTTAGTGATTCGTCCTGGACAAGATGCTATTTTCTTATTTAATGGCAAGATTGAAGGGGTATTTAAAGACGAAGGAAATTATGAAATTGAATCGGAAATTGTTCCATTTTTAACGACGTTAAAAGGCTTTAAATTTGGATTTAATACGCCTTTACGTGCTGAGGTTTTGTTTGTGAATACGAAAGAGTTCTTAGTTCGATGGGGAACTAAAAATGCTATTAACATGCAAAATCCAAATTTAAAGGGTGGATTACCGATTAGAAGTTTTGGAACATTTACGGTGAAGGTAGATGATTATTTAGCGCTAATTGATCGTATGGCAGGTGTGAAACAACAGGTTACAGTGGATGATGTCAAGGAGCGTGTATTATCAAGACTCGATCAACTCTTAATGCGTTGGATTTCAAAAGAAGGAAAAGATTTATTTAATTTACAAGCCAATGCATATGAAATTGCTCGTGGGATTAAAATGGATTTAGATATGGAACTGTTAAAGCTTGGATTAACTGTAACAGAGTTTACAATCTCAAGTTTTACTTATCCTGAAAATGTTCAAAAAATGATTGAAAAAACAGCTTCATATGAAATGGTTGGCGATATGAATCAATATCAAAAAATGGCGATGTTAGATTCGATGACGCAAAATCCTGGTACTCAAATGGCGTCGATGGCGCAAGCTGGAGTAGGAATGGCGATGGGAATGGAAATGATGAAGCAAATGGGTTCAATAGCCTCAACACAGGCCCAACAAGCGACTGAAAAATCAACTGAAGTGTCTTGTCAAGGATGTGGGTATCATTTGCAAAAAGAGGCAAAGTTTTGTCCTGAATGTGGAATGAAAGTTTCAGAGAGCGTCAGTAAAAAATTCTGTCCTGAGTGTGGAAATAAAGTAGCACAGGGAGCGAAGTTTTGTAATGAGTGTGGATTTAAATTAAATTAAAAAAGACTGAGCATTGATGCTCAGTCTTTTTTTATTGAACGTCTTCAGTTGTGGTATCCGTTGGTTGTGTTTCATCTGTTTGTTGAGGCATTAAGATTGATTCAATCGAAATACCATCTAATTGAAGGTTGTTAATATCATATCCAAGTACCTCAAGAGCAGCCTGAACACCGGCAGAATATCCTTCTGTATATCCTTGTTCAAAGTGTTCAGATTGTTCTTCTTCTAATCCGATTTTGAATTTTTCAGAAGTACTTAAAACATGGTTTGTAACTGTTACTTGTTGAATATAGAATGATTCTGATTCATCCATTGTATAGTTTGGAACAATTAATGTTTCAGGATCAACATAAGTCGTATCATAAGCAGTTTTATTGATTCGAACACGGCTATAGTCTGTAAAGTTTTGACCTTGAACAATTAAGTTTCCTTCTTCATCATTATAGACGTTTGTAATGATAATATCTTTAACTCCCATTTGCATTTTTGTGGGTTCAAATGGGTTAATACCATCATAAATGTATTGGTCTCCATAAAGCATATCATACTGTAATAACTTTAGATTATCTTGGTAGTCTTCACTATCTTGGAATTGTTGATGATAGTTAACAAGTGTTCCTGTATGGATGTCTAATTGGTTTAAAACGTGAGCCCCTAATTGGTAGGCCTCGATATCTGCATCTTCTTTTGGTAAGTTGAAGTTGTTCCAAATGACATATTCTGTTTGGAAGATGTCTCCATTTGATAACTCTTCATCCGTAATATCAAGCGTTGGTAAGTGATCGCCATACATCACAAGGACGGTATCTTCAGGAATCATCGATAGGGCATTGATTAACTCTCCAATGAATTGGTCCATTTCATGAATTTCGTTGACAAAGTATTCAAATGACGTTAAACGAGCTGGATCATCTAAACCAGATAACGTGATGGTTGAATGATTCTCAACAGGTGTATCAGGATAATCCCCATGTCCTTGAACCGAAATCGTATAAATATAATCTTGATTTTCAGTGGCATTTAAGGCATCTACGATGGATTGTGTTAAGTATTTATCTTTTGCCCAACCAAGTGGTGTTGTTTCCTCAATGTTCATGTATTCAATTGACGTAAAGGTATCAAACCCTAACATTTTAAAGACTTTTTGGCGCGTATAGAACGTTCCCTTATTATTGTGAATGGCATGTGTGGTATAGCCAATTTGTTTTAAATCGTAAGGGATACTTTCAGCTGTAGTTTTACGTAAAATAGTTTTGTATGGATACTCTCCAGGTCCAAAGTATTCAAGGTTCATTCCTGAAATGGTCTCAAATTCCGTGTTTGCTGTTCCGGCTCCAATAGACGGAACACTTAAGAATCCAGATGAGAATTGTTCTTTTAATTTTCTGAAGTTAGGAACTGGATCTGATGAGAACTCAAGATCTTTCATGTAAGTTGGATCGAAGAATGATTCTAATTGTAACATGATAATGTTTGGTGCTTGTTTTTGAGTAACCTGTAAGTTGTTATCGGTACTAACCGTTAAACTTGAGTCATCAAATTCGTTATCATTTGTATCGACATTTAAACTGTTAAAAATTTCTTTTACTTTTTCTTCATTATAAGTCAGTGGGCGTTTAATCCCAGTATTTAATAACGTATTTGAAAAACAGTATGGGAACCCATAATCTAAGTAAGCAAAGGCAATGTTACCAAAGTATGTTGCAATAACTTCTGATTTAATTGCACTCGTTGTGATGAAAGTAAACGTAGCAATTCCAATGGCAAAGATTGATAAATTCTTTTTGTAGTTTACTTTTTCTTTTGATTTAGGTGCGAAGAAGAAAGTCACGATAATCCCTATAACGGCAAGGGCGATTCCAACAACGATTAATCCCATTTGGAATTTTGTAAAATATTTTTGTAAAATATCAAACGTCGAAGAAATTAATTTTAATTCATTTGCCGTAAAAGGTGTCACACGATTATTTAACACAATCCCGTTTGTAATTCCACCCGCTAACCAAATGATAGAAATTAAAGCGAATAAGGCAATTTTACGACGTACTAAAAGAACGAGCGATAAGGTTAATAAGATAATGGCCGAGTTGTATGCAAATACAACAGGTGATTCTATTAGATAATGAAAGGCCGCACCCACAGAATGGCGACTAAATGACTCAATTAAAAAGTTTAAAACAAATGATGAGATGATACATATAAAATAGAAATTATAAAAATACTTCTTCATGAATTCTTTCATTTGAAACCCCCATAAATTAATAATCTTTATGAAACAAATTTCAAAAAGATGTGAAATTAAGATAAATTTTCCATTTAATTTTGGCTATAGATAGCCTAAATGACATTTTAACAATGGCTTCCTATAAAATCAAATAGAAAATTTTAGGAAATGGTAGAACACAAATATATATTATACATAAAAAGTAAAATATTTCATTATTGCTTTTAATTATTGAAAAATATTTAGATTGTTCTTTAAGTTATTCTGAAAAACATAAAAATTGTAAACGTTTTGTTAAGGAAAGGTTAAGTTTTTGTTGAATATTTGTCGTTTTTTGTAAATAAAATGAGTGAAAAGGAATTTAGATTAAGAAACCAAATAGATTCCTTTTCACAGAATGAAGAGGAGGTAAAGTAGGGAGAAAATCGATTTGTATAATTAAGTGAAGGAAATCTTTAGATTCCATAAGTCGATATAGATTCAAATCATCAAAGATTTTTAACATTTTAATAGACAGCTTTACTGGGGTTAATAGTCTATTCTCTTCAAAAATGGAACTCGACCAAAAGCTACAAAAGAATATAAAAAACGAAGAGCCAAACATAATGAGGGAATGAAGAAAGAAAGACATATATAAGGATATTATTTTTATCAGGAATAAAATTTTGTAAAAACACGAGTTTGTTAAATAATGGATATGGTTTTTGCCATAATAAAAAGTAGAGCGAGAGTTGCTCTACTTTTTAATTCGAAAGCATACAATTAAATTGCTTTTGGACGTAAACATTCTGTGATACGAGAAACTAATTTTTCTTTTTCGTTATCATTACTTCCGTTCCATAAAATTTCAAACATAACTCCAAGTCCTGGAAGTGTTTTTTCTTCTCCAGATTCAATAGCATCCATGATTGTTTCACGAATTTCATCGTAATTAGAATCATCAAGGTTTGCAATAACAGCTTTTCTTAAGTCAAAGTTCATAATAATCACCTCGTAAATAGTTCTTTCGGCTATATTATTTCACATTCTAAAAAACTTATACCCTTACTTTTGGGATTGATATTCTTTAGAAAGTTCAACATATAGGAGGGCATTTTCAATATTGCACTTGAGTTCTGATTCGGTTAAAGGACGAATGATTTTCATTGGGTTACCGAGGGCGAGGTGATTAGCTGGTACTTTCTTATTAGGTGGTACCACGCAACCGGCACCAACCATGGCGCCCGTTTCAATGATGGCTCCATCTAATATAATAGCTCCCATGCCAATTAAAACATCATCCTCTATTGTACAGCCATGTAAAATAGCACCGTGACCAATCGTAACACGATTTTTTATGAGGGTTGGGTGTTCTTTAGTGACATGGATGCAGACAGCTTCTTGAAGGTTTGTTTGTTCACCCACGCAAATGGTATTTAAATCAGCGCGCAGGACGGCGTTATACCAGACACTCGATTCTTTTGACAAGATTACTTTTCCAATAAGGGTGGCATTATGTGCGATAAATGCAGTGGAATCAATTTGTGGAAGATTATTCTGGTAAGAAATCATTTTATTGTTTCCTTTCTTTAAGAGGTTTTGTAACTTTTTAAATTTGTTTGGAAAGTTTCAGGAGTTATAGTAAAATAATAAGGTATGACATTAAAAAACGAAAGAGTTTTGATGTAGAAAGTAGGTCGAAGATATGGGGAATCGCTTTTTAAAGGGTGCGATGGTTTTAAGTATTAGTATGTTTTTGACTAAATTCTTAGGTATCCTTTATGTTATTCCATTCCAACAGTTAGTTGGAGAATCAGGTATGGCGTTATACCAATATGCCTATATACCTTATTCTTTATTCATAAGTTTATCTACCCTCGGAATTCCTGTTGGAATTGCTAAATTCGTATCTAAGTATAATGCAGCGGGTGAGTATGATACAGCTCGTAAAATGTTTAGGTATGGTATTTATTTTATGATTGGTCTAGGATGTGTTGGTTTCTTACTGCTTTATAATATAGCTCCGTTTTATGCACAGCATGTTTTGGCAGGAGAGAGTAAGCTAACCAATTCGGTCGAAGATGTCACGATGGTGATTCAAACGATAAGTTTTGCTTTGTTAATTATTCCAGTAATGGCGATCTTTAGAGGTTTCTTTCAAGGAAATCAAAATATGATTCCCACTTCAGTTTCACAATTTTTAGAACAGGTTGTTCGAATTGTTTTTATTTTAGCGGGTTCTTACTTTATTATTAATATTAAAGGTGGAACAACTGAAGAAGCGGTTGCTTTTTCCGTGTTTTCTGCTTTTTTAGCTGGCGTTATCGCTTTTGGGACACTGTACTATTATTGGCTGAAAAATGTAAAAGGGTTCAACCGTTTATTAAAACAGTCTGTTCCGCATGAAGAGCGAGATTATACGAAGTTGTTTACGGAATTAATCTCATATGCAATCCCATTTGCTATTTTAGGGTTAACAACTAGTTTATTACAAATGGTAGATCAATCAACATTTAATGAATATATGCTTAAAGGTGGTTTCCCGACAGAAAAGGTAGAGGTAGCCTTTGGAATGTATGGTGGAAGCTTATATAAAATTATTATGATTCCAGTTTCATTTGCTATCGCATTTGGGCAGCCATTAATTCCAGAGTTAACACACTATTTAACCTCTGGAAATATGAAACAAGTTCGTAAAAATTTAATGCTTGCGATTCAGTTGACATGTTTTATTACAGTTCCAGCTGTTGTTGGGATGTCTTTATTAGCTAAGCCTATTTATATTTTATTCTTTAACTCAAGTACACCGGGATATAATGAAATGGGAGGACAAATTTTCTTACTTGGATCATTACTCGGATTATTTATGGCACTTTATAGTATTGTCACTGCCATTTTACAAGGAATAGGTGGGCAATGGTATGGAATTGCTTTCTTGGTTGTGGGATTACTTATTAAGTATGTTGGAAATGTCATTTTAATCCCGATGTTCTATGCAGACGGTGCGACTTTATCAACCATGCTGGCTTATACGTTCTGTATTGGTTGTAGTTTATATGTCATTAAACGTAAGACAGGATTTAAGTTGACAGCACTGGCTCGTCGCTTAGTTGCGATTTTTGTGTTTGTGTTTGCGATGGGGATCGTTGTATCTTTAGTGAAGTTAATTTTAAATCAAATCCTTCCATATCAAGAACGATATGTTTTTTCGATTTTATATGTTGCCATTACAGGTGTTATAGGAGCAGGCGTGTACTTCGCCTTAGCATGGTATTTTGATTTACTGACGAATCTATTTGGAACGAAATTTTCACTTGAATCATTGAAAAGACGCATATCTAAGAAAAAATAAGGAATAATGTAGATATATTCTCAACTTGATGAGGGTGAATCGGATGAAAAGAGCAATTCTATTTTTTGTATTAGGGTTTGTTGTTGCTTTTTATGTCATGATGAATGGTAGTGGCTCTTCATCACATCCTATGAGTCAATCTCAAGAGGAACGGGTATCTCATGTCGTAAATGCTTTAAGCGAGTTTAGTAGTGATGTGAAAACATGGTTGTCAGGATTTAAAAATCATGAAAATCCCAAAGAGGAGTCAACGATGAGTACGTCCCTTACTGTTGATTATGATGCGGCTTTGAAAATTGTATCCGAAATGATTGAAGATATTGGATTACTTTTAACCGATGATCAAAAAGCAGCATTAGAGCAAGAAGTCAATCAACTATACCGTCAAAATTTATTGAAAGAGTATGGTGATTCAACTGAAAATCCTATCTATCGTGAATAAAAAAAGGCTGTATCTTAATGGATACAGCCTTTTTAAATGGTGTTATCGGGTCTAAAACCTAGATAACTTTCTACTTTACGAAGACGAATATTAATATTATCGACACGGTTATAAATTTCATCAACTTCATCACGATAATCGTCTAGTGGTTCGTAACTTTGAATAGGTGTTTGAGATTGAGATTGATAATAATTTTGGGCAGGTGCTTGAGGTTGAGGTTGGTTATAGTTTTGGGCAGGTGTTTGAGGTTGAGGTTGGTTATAGTTTTGGGCAGGTGCTTGAGGTTGAGGTTGGTTATAGTTTTGGGCAGGTGCTTGAGGTTGAGATTGGTTATAGTTTTGAACCGGTGCTTGAGGTTGACTAGTGGCAGGACGTAAGTTTAGTGTGGATGGTTCGTGACCTAATTCGTCAAGTGTGGGTTGAATGAGAGAGGTGAGTTCATTATATTTCCCAGGAAATGAGTTGCTACTTCTATCAATTTGAGATTCGTTGCTTGAAAATGTATTTTGAGTTGGGTTATTAAAAGATTGATTATTTAGGAACGGATTTTGAGGTTGGCTGTTAAAGGATTGATTGGTAGGGAACATGTTTTGAGGTTGATTGTTAAAGGATTGATTGCCGGGAAACATGTTTTGAGGTTGATTGTTAAAGGATTGATTGCCGGGAAACATATTTTGAGGTTGATTGTTAAAGGATTGATTGCCGGGAAACATATTTTGAGGTTGATTGTTGAAGGATTGATTGCCGGCGAACATGTTTTGAGGTTGGTTATTAAAGGATTGACTGCTAGGGAACATATTTTGAGATTGAGTATTAAAGGGCATTTGATTAGGTTGGAAATTGTTAAATTGAGGTTGGTTACCCATTCCTCCAAATCCTTGAGAACCTGGAAGCCCTGGACCTAAATTATTAGGGAATTGCATTCTATTCACTCCTTGGGGTGGTGTTTTAGGGCTATTTAAAAATTGATTGAGATAAAATTGTTCCATTTCTTCAATAGGTGATTGAGCATTTTTTTTATTTTTACCAAACATGGGCGAAGCCCTCCTTTCTACAGGTACTATATACTATGATTTGAAAAGTAAATGTGTTATGATAATTTGGGTAAAAACCGTTTAATTATTAAAGTTGGAGGATATAACATTGCGTTTAGATAAATTATTGGCTCATACAGGATATGGAACACGTACTGAAGTAAAGAAATTATTAAAATCAAAAGAAGTTAAAGTTGATGGTGTCGTGGTTAAAGATGCAAAAGTTAAAGTCGACTTATCAAAACAGTGTGTGACGGTGTTTGATGAAGTCGTGGAATATCGTGAGTTTGTTTATTTAATGATGAATAAGCCACAAGATTGTTTGAGTGCAACTCGTGATCAGAGATATCGCACAGTCATTGATTTGTTAGACGATTATTATTTAATGTTTGATGTAGCACCTGCAGGACGCCTTGACCGTGATACTGAGGGATTAGTGTTGTTAACGAATGATGGGAAGTTGGCCCATGAAATTATTTCTCCGAAAAAAGATGTTTATAAACGATATGTTGCACATGTCACAGGCGAGTTGACAGATGAAAAACTAAACCAACTAGAAACAGGTGTTGAAATTTTAGATGGAACAGGTGAGGTGTTCTCAACTAAACCCGCCAAAGTGAAAATTTTGCAAAAAAATGATGAATGGACTGAAGTAGAAATTTGTATCACAGAAGGGAAATTCCATCAAGTTAAGCGTATGTTTGCAAGTGTTGGCGGGAAAGTTATTTATTTAAAACGATTAGCTATTGGTGGGTTAGAGTTAGATGAATCACTTGAACTAGGTGAATATCGTGAGTTGACAGATGAAGAGTTAGCCCTTTTAACTTTTGCACACCAAGAGTAATAGTTGTTGAAAAGATTAAATTAATCAACTGAAGAGGTGGAAATAATGCGTGCTGATTTACACGTTCATACGAACATTTCAGATAGTTCTTTAAGTACAGAAGCAACCCTTTTATTAGCGAAAGAGCGTGGTTTAACGCATGTTGCGATTACGAATCATGATACTGTTATGGGGCTCAAAGAAGCAATTGCATTAGGAAAAATGATTGGCATTGAGGTCATTCCAGGGATTGAAATTAGTGCTTATGATTTTAATAGACACGTGAAAGCACATATTTTAGGCTATAATTTTGATTTAGAGGCGCCTCATATTAAGGCATTAGTAGATGAAACGAATCGTCTTCGAGATGAAAATACGAAATGGCAAGTTCAACAGTTGATTGAAGCGGGATATGACTTAACGATGGAAGAAGTTGCAAAGAAGGCCAAAGCTAGTACTGCCTTTTATAAGCAACATATTTTTGATGTCCTAATAGAGAAAGGTTACACACGTGATGAGTTAAAACCGTTATTTAAAAAAGGTGGACTTTGTGATCGTGTGATTACGTATGTAGATGGGCGTGATGCAGTGAAAGCAATTAAAGCAGATGGTGGAATTGCTGTTATTGCACATCCTGGACAATCAAAGTCGTATGATATGATTCCAGATTTAGTAGAAGTTGGATTGGATGGGATTGAAAAATATCATCCCGATCATCAAGCGTTAGATTATCAACGTATCGATGAATTAGTGAATCGATATCAGTTGATTATAACGACGGGATCAGATTTTCATTTTACTTATGGACCTAATCGTCCGTTTGGAACACTCGTCATGGAAGAGTTGCCATTTAAATTAAACGAAAAATAAAAGTGGATGTGTCATCCACTTTTTTTAATGCTAGGTAGGGAACATTCACAATTAAGGCAAGTTGTGATACAATATGACTCGAACTAAAATGAAAATATCGATTTTTGATGAAAAAGGTAAAAAATAGTAGGAACTATTTAGAGATATGAGAAAGGCAACGGTGATAATATGCGTTTACGAAAAGTTAAGGGAGCAGCAGAAACAATTGCAGCACATCCAAATATCGTGGTTCAAAATGAAAAAGAATTAAAAGGGAATTGGCAATCCGTTTTTGAAAAAGAGCAACCTCTTTATATTGAAGTTGGAATGGGAAAAGGACAATTTGTGATTGGAATGGCGCAAAAAAATCCTCATCTAAACTTCATTGGAATTGAAAAGTTTGATTCAGTTATGGTTCGTGCACTTGAAAAAGTGATAGAAGCAGGAGAGTTACCAAACTTGAAATTATTAAAAATTGACGCAGATGAGTTAACAGAAATTTTTGAAGAAAATGAAGTAGCAGGCGTTTACTTAAACTTCTCAGATCCATGGCCAAAACCACGTCATGCAAAACGTCGTTTAACTCATGAAAACTTCTTAAAATTATATCAAACGATTATGAAAGAAGACGGGGCAATCCGATTTAAAACAGATAACCGTCTATTATTCGAGTACTCGTTAGCGAGCTTAAGTCAATACGGGATGATTTTACAAGATGTGGCGCTTGATTTACATAAGCGTGAAGATTTAGAGTGGAATGTGATGACAGAATATGAACAAAAATTTAGTGCTAAAGGTCAGCCAATTTACCGTTTAGAAGCTGTTTTTGCTCAAGAAAAGTAAGAGGATTATGTTGTGAAAATTATTGTGGGATCAACAAATAAAGTAAAAGTGAATGCCGCTAAAGAAGTTTTAGAACCATTTGGCCATGAAATCATAGGTGAAGAAACAGAAAGTGGTGTGTCAAATCAACCGTTTAGTGATCAGGAAACGGTGGAAGGAGCTTTTAATCGTGCTTCTTTAGCCTGTCTTCATGGTGATATTGGGATTGGACTTGAAGCAGGTGTTGAGGAACTTAATGGCATTTATTATTTGGTAAATTGGGGTGTTTTAAAAACGTCTGACCAACAAGTGTTTTATGCTGGAGGAACACGTTTACCTTTACCGATAGAATTGGTAACTCCATTGAAAGAAGGAAAAGAACTTAGTGAAGTGATTGATGCATATTCAAATCGTGTCGATGTTCGTTCTAACGAAGGGGCTATTGGAATTTTAACGGCTGATTTTTATGGTCGTAAAGAAAATTTTGCGCATATTATTCGACTTTTATGGGGACAATATTTATATCTTCAAGAATGTAAAAAATTATAATTTGTGATTGAATCGCTCTCTATGGTATAATAAAGTTGTATTATGCTAAAAGGGGGCGATTTTTTGTCGAAACAAAATAAAGATGTTAAATCTAATTCCAAGCATCAATCTAACACGACATCAAACCAAATTAAGCAACAACTAAATGAGTTTACCAACTCTTCGAAACGAAAATTACAAGCTCTGAATCTAAAAAACAGATTAAAAATTGATCGATTTAAAACGAAAATTTCAGAATCGAAAGTCGATTCTCTATCATATACAACACCTTTACAGACGCAAATAAAACCTCATGATTTACGTATGTTAAATCGTTTCACGACCATTTTTAGTGGCGTAGTCATTACAGGATTAAGTGTGGGGTTATTGTTGATGTCACGTCCGATGATTACTGAAGCTAATTTTGAGACAAAAATGCAAGAGAGTATTGACTCTGCTTTTCATTATTCAGTGATGGAATCTAATACTAAAAATGATAGCATTACTTATCATACACCACGCCAATTTAAGTATTTATATTCACTTGGTGTCAATGATATTATTAAATATAAAGACAATGAGATTATAATGCACTATAATAATCAGTATAATATTATTGGTCAAGACATGGATACTTACTATTTGCTTCGTGATGAAAATAAATCCGCAGGTCAAGAAGTCTTTTATAAAAACTTTAGCAATGGTGAACAAAATGGATTTGTTCAATTAGTTAAAATGGAAGAAAAGTATCTGTTAACTGTGTTTGTAGATGGCACTAAATTATCTGCTCTTGTGGATTACGAAGAAACACCTTATATGACTTATAATATGTTAGTAGTCGCGAAAACTGTTAAGAGTACACAACCAGAAACTTCTACAGCTACTGTAGCGACAGGGACTAATCAAGTCATTCCTGAGACATCTGAAGCAGCAGATGCTAAAAGTTCAACTCTCCTAGAGGTTCCTGCAATGAGTATGGATGAGTCGGGCCATGTTGAAACAAATATGGAACCTGTCACGGATGGGGAACTTTCGACTGTAGAAAGCGAACATGTTATTGATTTTGATTTTAGCACTGAAAAAAGAGGCGAATTTACAGAGACAACACAAGATTCAACTCAAAATTCAGTCGCAACAGAAGAGGGGAATACAAGTGACGGAAATTAATAGTATTGAACAATTCAAAGAATTAATTCAAAATGGTAAGTCCATTGTATTATTTACAGCAAACTGGTGTCCAGACTGTATGGTGATTAAACCATTTATGCCAGCAATTGTTGAAAAATATTCAGATTTTAAATTCTATACAGTGAATCGTGATAATTTAATGGATTTATGTGTAGAACTTGATATTTTTGGAATTCCAAGTTTTGTGGCATTTCATAATGGAGTTGAATCAGGACGCTTTGTCAATAAAGATCGCAAAACTCGTCAACAAATTGAAGACTTTATCGAATCTTTAGTTTAATTCAAAAAATATAAAAATCACCGAGGAAATCATCGGTGATTTTTTTTTCCAATCTTGTGAAATACAGGGTTTTTCATGTATAATTAAGAGTAAACAATTGGGTAATTTAGGGTGTGAAGATATGAAAAAACGTACAATCTTTGATATTGAAAAAATTGGTTTTGGCGATGAACTAGATTTAGTACCTAAAAAGGCACCATCAAAACCAAAATTAGAAAACAAAGAAATAAGAACATCATCGACTATAGTGAGAACATCGTCGAGTCATAAACAGGTAATGAAGCAAGATGAAATCGAACTGCCTGTTACGAAACAAAAAGCAGAAAGAACTAAAATAACCTCTTCACCCAAATCATCAAGATTTAAACCCGTTGAATTTGTTTCACCTATAACAGGACGTCGGGAAAAAAGGCCGAAGTATGTTCAGTTAGCATATGGACAATATCAGTTTTCAACATCATCTGTTGTTGAAACAGTTGAAGATGCAATGAATGCCTTTTCGAATCAAGGTGATTTAGACTATGATTTACAACAGTACGAAAATCAAGAAATGGGAACTGCCGAACTTACAAACAACTTAAGTTCAATTGAAAAGTTAGAAGAAGAGGTTTTAGATGTCTTAACGAATCCGGAGGATGAATTATTTGTTTGTCCCTGTGATACAGTTAAGTCAAACTCTAATACGTTGGAAGCAGATGAAACAAAAAATGATTTACAACTTTCATCGCCAACAACACAGACATCAGATCAAGAATCATCGCTTGAGGTGATTAAGAATCTAACTAATCATCAACAAGAAGAGATTGAAGTAAAGACGTCATTAATTAAACAAACAGAAGCGGGAATTATCATAACACCCTCTCAAATGCCGAGTGATGCGGAAGAGGTCGTTTTAGTTGAAACTCCATTGCATGACTTAGAAGAGACGACAGATGACATTGACTCTTTTGAAGATGAGAACTTCTGTGATGAAGTCCTAGATAGTGTACTGATTGAAGATGATGAACAAACGGTCACTTATTATGAAACACCTAATGCGTCATTATTAAGTGATGCAGATGATGAGCTAGTCTCAGATGACGATTGGATTTTAAGTAAAATGGATATTTTAGAACAAACCTTTAATGATTTTGGTGTTAAAGTTCGTCTAACAGGTGATTTTACACAAGGACCAACCGTGACTCAGATTGAAATTCAACCAGAGGCAGGAACTAAAATTAGCAAAATATCAAGTCTATATAATGATTTAAAACTAAGTTTATCGGTGGAAGAACTTCGAATTGAACCTATTCCAGGAAAAAATATTATAGGGGTTGAAATTCCAAATCGTAAACGAAAAATGGTACGATTGAAAGAGATTTTATCGACTCCAGAGTTCATGCTACATGAAAGCCCGCTTTGTATCGGATTGGGACAAGATATTGCAGGGGAACCCACTTATGTTGATATCTTAACAATGCCTCATGGATTAATTGCAGGGCAAACGGGATCAGGAAAAAGTGTTTGCATTAACACCTTACTCATTAGTATCTTAATGAAAGCAAGCCCTGAAGATGTCCGCATTATGTTAATTGATCCTAAACGTGTAGAGTTAGCTCCATATAATCAAATTCCACATTTAGTGACACCGGTGATTGTTGATGCCCAAAAGGCAGCGATGGGATTAAAGTGGGCGGTTGATGAAATGGAACGTCGTTACGAATTATTTGCAAGTAATGGAGTACGAGACATTAAGTCCTTTAATAATCGACGTCATGAATTTGAAATGACCTATCCAAAGCTTCCATATATTGTGATTGTTATTGATGAGTTAGCTGATTTAATGATGGTATCTGCACAAGAGGTTGAAGATTATATCATGCGTATTACGCAAAAAGCTCGTGCAGCTGGAATTCATTTAATAGTGGCAACTCAACGTCCAACGGTCGATGTCATTACAGGAACGATTAAATCAAATATTCCTTGTCGTATTGCATTTGCTGTAGCCCAAGGAAATGACTCTCGTGTCATATTAGATGACATGGGAGCTCAAAATTTACTTGGTCGCGGAGATATGCTTCTTTTAGAGAGTGGATCAAAGGCAAAACGTGTTCAAGGAGCTTATGTATCAGATGAAGAAATTGATGCTGTTGTTGAGTTTGTGAAAAATCAAGGGAAACCTCAATATTTAATTGAAGATGAAGTGTTTGAAAAAGGGAGTAATGGGATTAAGACAGATTGTGATCCCATGTTAAAAGATGCTATGAGATTTTTCTTCGAAAAAGGATATGCAACAGTGTCTTCCTTACAAACCCGTATGGCGATAGGCTATAATCGTGCAGCTCGAATCATTGATACCCTTGTCTTAAATGGATGGATTGGAGAACCTAATTCATCAAATAAACAACGTGAGATTTTGATTTCTCGTGAAGAGTTCGAATCAATGATGGATGAGACACGGATTTAAACATTAAATACCCTTATTTTTGAACCGCCTTTAGGTCAGACATTTGACTAAAAGGCGGTTTCCAAATAATATAGAAGTGATATAATATAAAAGAAATAATCGTTAAAGCGAGATAGGAGACGATTCATTATGAGTCAAAGATATCATCTCATTGGGATAAAAGGTTCAGGAATGAGTGCGTTAGCACATATTTTATATGACATGGGGAACTATGTTCAAGGATCAGATATTGAGGAAAAACTATTTACTCAAATTGGATTAGAAGCAAAGGGAATCACCCTATATCCATTCGGAAAATCAAAGATTGAACCAGATATGGTTGTGATTATTGGGAATGCGTTTAAAGATGACCATGTGGAAGTGATTCAGGCGAAACAAGCAGGTGCTAAATGTGTTCGTTATCATGATTTTTTAGGAGATTTAGCCTCTAATTTTACATCGATTGCGATTGCGGGAACTCATGGAAAAACAACAACAACTGGGTTATTAGCACATGTATTACGCTTAAATTATCCAACTTCATATTTAATTGGAGATGGAACAGGAAAAGGTGTAGAAAATAGTCGTTTCTTTGTTTTTGAAGCCTGCGAATATCAACGACACTTTTTAGCATATCGACCTGATTATGCTATTATTACGAATATTGAACATGATCATCCTGATTACTTTACAGATATTGATGACGTTTTAGATGCCTTCAATGTTTTTTCAAATCAAACCAAAAAAATGGTCATTGCATGTGGTGATGATCCGGAAGTTAAAAAACTACAAACTTCAACGAATATGATGACTTATGGACTAGAGTCACATAATAATGTAGTCGCTAAAAATATTTTAAAAACGGCTGAGGGAACAGCTTTTGATGTGTTTATTAATGGTGAATTTTATCATACCTTTAACACGCTATTTTTCGGAGATCACATGGTATTAAATAGTTTAGCGGTGATTACTGTTTGCTATTTAGAAGGATTAGAAGCTTCAATCATTGATAAAGATCTAAGATTATTTGAAGGTGTTAAACGACGTTTTGCCCAAAAGAAACACCATACACAAATTATTATTGATGATTATGCTCATCATCCAACGGAAATTGCTGCAACGTTAAAAGCAGTTCGCCAGAAATTCCCAGACCGTGATTTAGTTGCAGTATTCCAACCTCATACTTTTACACGTACCGCTGCCTTTATTGATGAGTTTGCACAAAGTTTAAATTTAGCTGATCACATTTATTTAACTGATATTTTTGGGTCAGCTCGAGAAAGTAGTGGGAGTGTAAGTATCCAAACATTAATTGACAAATGTCATCATGCCAACTTAATTGAAAAGGAAACAGTTGAACAATTACAACAACATCAAGACTCAGTTGTGGTGTTTATGGGAGCTGGAGATATTAAGAAGTATGAGGATGCTTATACAAAATTACCTTGGAGAGTTAAACGTTAAGGTCCTAGGAGAGTTGAAAGGATAGGGAATTTATGACATTTACGATCACGTTATCAGACTTATTAATTTTAGTTATTATGACATGTTTAATTGTTTTAACCGTTTATCTTGTTTTTACACTAAAATCTTTAATTCGTTTATTGAATGAATCTACGACGTTAGTGAATGAAAGTTCTAAAATCGTTGAAGATGTACAAGAAAAAACAAAAGTTGTCGAAAACTATGTGACACAAGCGGTCGCAAATGGACAAGGTGTCTTTAAAGCTGTTTCATTCGTAAATAAAATGAAACGATAATACATAAACTATAATTTGTTATCTTATTTAAAAAAGAATGGAAGGTGTATCTAAATGAAAAAAAGAAATGTATTTGTATTAGGTGCCTTAATGGGTGCAGCGGCTGTGGCTTTATTAACACCAAAATCAGGTAAAGAAATGCAAAAAGAGTTATTAAACAAAGTAGACGAGATCCAAAATAAAATTAAAGATATCGAAATTGAAGATGTGAAACAAAGTTTTACAGCGAAATTAGATGAAATTAAAGACTTAGTCAATAACTTTGATTGGGAAAGCTCAAAATCAGAGTTAGAAAGCAAAGTGAATGATGTCAAAGAAAAGCTAAATGATATGCTTGTTCGTGTTGAAGAAGCAAAAGATACAGTGAAAGACGAGGTCAAATCATTCGGTGATGATTTAGAAGATGATTTTACCATTGTGATTGATGCTGTTAAAGACGGTGCGAAAGATGTAAAAGAAAAGGCAACAGAAGCTGCATCAAATGTTGTTGAAACAGTAAAAGAAGTAGCCATTGATGCAAAAGATAAAGCAAAAGTAGCTGCTTCAAATGTGGCGGATACAACAAAAGAAGTGGCGACTGATATGGTAGATGCTGTCAGTCAAGCAGCGCTTGAAGCTAAAAAAGAAGTGACTGACAATAAATAAAAAGGTAGCGAAAGCTACCTTTTTATTTTGGTTCTAATAAGTTGCAAAAATAGTGAAACTAGTGAGTAGATACTGTGGGATAAATTTTATTTGACATGGTTTAATTAATGGAGCTAGTTCATAGGCATACGTGGTAACGCCTGTAATTGAATTAGCATAAAAGATAAAGTCATCAACGTCAGGATCGAATAATCCCCATTGTTCTTGTGAATAACAGTATTGTATGAATAACTCTTTCATCGTATCAAACACTCCTATCTCAAGATGAATCCAGATGTATTTTTTATGATTGAAAAACTTTTGAATTCCCTACCAGTAGAGGATACCTCTTTGAGGGCAAGAAGCTCCCCACACGATTTGATTCCACATTTTATTAGATGAGTGCCTAGGTTAAGTAGCCACAAGGTCTTTAGTTTTTTCCTTCTAATGGGGAAACTCCTCGATGATAGAATATCTTAGTACTAAAGGAATCTAATCATTGAGACCGATTTGAAAAACATCAAGATAGTACTGTTTTATATGGTGGGGATTAATGTAGTTAAATTATATAATGATGAAAAAGTAATTTTTGTCGTAATTGGCACGAGAGATAAAATTAAAAATTAGGATAGGAGAAGTGACTCATGGTATTTGGATAATTTGTCTTGTGTTTGAAAGGCCATCTTATATTTTCCTTTTTCTAAGTAGAGATTAATCAAAGCAGTGGCATAACGTTCATATTGATGGAAATCTGCTGATTGGATGGCGACAGGGATTGCCTCTTTAAGTAGAAAAATTCGAAATAAGTCACCATAAGGATCATGAGTTAAGAATTCATAGTATTTAATCAAATAAATGATTTCTTGAGGTAAATCTTTATTTAGTTTAACTTTTTGTATCAGAGATACTTGCTTTGTTGATTGAGCTGACTGATAGTATAAATGGAGTAATTTCATTAATGAGGAGGGTGCAGTTGATTCTGAAAATAGCGCTTTTTTATAATATCTTTCGGCTTGATTGTATTCTTTTATCTTGAAATAATAGTCGCCCATCAAATTTAGTAATCGATTAAGGTAATGGAAAGGATCATCAAGTTTTAGTTGATGATAAAGCTTAAACATGAGGGGAGGAACCTTCGTATAGACGTGATTTTTGATGTAATCCTCACATAAGAGCAACTCGCATTCAAGGGTATATTTCATTAAATATCGACTTGAAAAGCCTTGGAGAGCATCGTTTAGATGATGAATAGCTTGAATGGAATGATTGAAATTGAAATAATATTGGGCTAAGTGTAAAGAGAGAAGTGAATTTTCAAGTTTTAAGTGCTGACTAAGTTTAAAGGCTAATCGATAATATTTAATGGTTAATATTAGGTTTTTAAGTTTTAAATGGTAGACTCCAACAAAGTGATAGAAGAGGAGACATTCTTCGAGGGACATATAAGGTTGAAAATTTAATAAGTATTCGTAGGTCAGATGAATCTGATTCAAATGAGATAAAGTCAGATTAATCACGAATTGTTTTAATACCGTCTGATAAGGGTACGGTTCGGACGATATTTGATAGATAGATTCTAAATAATGGAGGTTACCTTGATCAAGGACTAATCGAAATGAACTCAACCAGTCATGATGGGGACTTTTTTTTATGTCAGGGATTGAATCCAGAGTTAGGCGCTTGAGTAAATTTTGAAGGATTTTAGGAGAAGGGTGAATCATTCCTAACTCAATTTTGGATAAGGTTGCAGGAGTACAAATTTTATCTGAAACAAATTCGAGCGTTTGATGTTGCCTGATTCGAGATTCTCGAAGGGTTAACCCAACATGAGAAATTGGTTTTGGGGAATTAATTTTCATTTCAAGTACTTGTAAGGCATTTTTATAATAATTCATAGCGTTCTCCTTGGATATTCAAGATAGTTTTAATTTTAAAGCGCTTTATCGAATTATGGTATAGATAAATTTGCTATGAACATGGATAAAATTGATGAAAAAAGAGGGATGATGTACCATCATCCCTCTTTTGAAATTATTTAAAAGATTTAATTACTTTATTAGCAAGCCCTAAGTAAGCTAGACCGATTTCTTCATCCATTCCAAAAATAGATTGAGATTGTCCGTTTTGTGGTTGACCAATTGGTAGTTGTGCTAATAATTCAACCCCTAATTTTGTGGCCACTTTTTCTCCACCACCAGAACCGAAGATGGCATCAAACGTGTTGCTAACTGGATTTGGATAGTATGACATGTTTTCAACAACCCCTAAGATGTTATGTTTCAATGATTTCGCCATATAACCAGATTTAACAGCGATATGAGAAGCCGTTGGGTGAGGAGTTGAAACTACAATTACGTGAGCTTCTGGGATTAATTTTTGAATATCAATTGCGACGTCTCCTGTTCCTGGAGGTAAATCGATTAACATAAAGTCAAGATCTTTATCCCATACGACATCATTAAAGAAATGATTTAACATACGATTAAGCATTGGACCACGCCACATTAAAGGTTCATCATTTTCTAAGAAGAACTCTGTTGAGATGAGTGGAATGTTTTGAGCTTTTGGTGGGTAGATACGATTTTTGGCATCCACTTCAAATCCTGTTTTCTCCATTTCAAAAATATGAGGAATACTAGGACCGTAGATGTCAGCATCGATAATTCCAACTTTTTTACCCAAACGAGAGAGAGCAACAGCTAAGTTCGCCGTAACCGTTGATTTTCCTACGCCACCTTTACCTGATGTAATGGCGATGTACTGTGTTTTCTTTTCATTTAATGGTGTTTCTTCCTCTGATTTCGGAAGTTGCTCAAATTGTAACTTGATTCCTTTGAATTTATAATCAATTTTAACTAATTTTGCAATTTGACGGCTTAGTGTTTTTTCTTCTGATCCGCCTAATGTATCGATAGCCACAATTAATGTGACGATTGAATCCTCTTCGTTGACTGCTAAATGACGAATACTTTGTGTTTCGCCAAGAGATTTATTTGTACTAGGATCAACTAGTTGTTCTAATGCTTGTTTAATTTGATCTTTTAAACTCATGACCGATGTCTCCTTTGTTAATGTTCTGTGCTCATTATACACCAAAATCCTAAAATAAGTTAATGATTAACTCTTTAAAAAAATCGGGAAATTCTTAAATTCCGCTTGAATGAGAGTTGTACAGTGAGGTTCGGGTAAAATACAACTATAAGCAGCTGTTACCGCCTGCTCGTGAAGTAAGAACGGATGTCCCTTTGAATCAAATTTGCTATAAATGGGCACGTTAATTTGTTTCTTATGAAGTTTTAAATACTGTCTTCCTTTAGATGAAGCGCCTAAAATTCGAATATAAGGCGCTCCTTTGTCTAATTCCTGTACCAATTCTTTTGTGGTATGCGTCAAAATGTTAGCACAAATTCGTTGAAGTCTTGTTCTAGTATAGCGTTTTGTTTTAACTTTTTTCATAAAGTCTTCAAAATCTGTACTATCCATCATGGCAGCGTATAGACGATGCTCAATTCCTTCTTCAACGTCATGAATCATTTTTAAAGACCTAGGCGTTAGGGTTAAAATTTTCTGTTTTAGGAATGGAAAATAAGATTCCCACGTGTGATAGGTCTTGGTTAGTTCATAATTTTGTTCTAAAAGTTGATGCACTATTTTGGGAACATAGTTTTCATAAGGTTGCCCTGTTTCTCTTAAATGACGAATTGAGGTAGCACTCGAGAGTTCATGATGAGTAGGTAACACATCATGGTAATCACTATGAAGACGCTTGATGGTTTTGACGGATAGATTACTCTTTAAATCGTTAACGGCACGAATATAGTAAACCCCAAGGGTATTATTAGGCAGTGTTCCGAGTGTCGTATCTAAGTTTAAAGAGGTTAACGCTTTTTGATGAGCGAGTGGGACACTGTCCCCAAGTTTAATGAAGTTTTGAAGCTCTTTTTGAAAGTTTTCACTTTTAGAAATAGACTCCAATCTTTTTAAATCGTCAATTTTTCCGCTTTCGCTACCAAAAATTAAGTCATTCGCATGTATTTGTGTTAAAATAGAAACAGCCCCTTTAGCAAATAGGTCCGCGTGCTGGCAACTAAAGACATATGGAAGCTCGATCACTAAATCAGCTCCATTTGCTAAAGCCATTTTTGTACGTTCCCATTTGTTAATGACGGCTGGTTCGCCACGTTGAGTAAAATGCCCGCTCATTACGACAATTAATACATCTCCTTGAGATTGTTTTAAACTCTGTTTTAAATGATACAGATGTCCATTATGAAACGGATTATATTCAACAATTAAGCCAGTGGCCTTCATGGTATCACCTTCCTATTCATTATTATATCAAAGATGCATTGAGATTAATATGATGGATGGTTATATTCAGGTTAAGTGTCGGCTTAGACATAAAAAATTAAGATTAGTAAGACTACGACATCTTTTTTTGATTTGAGTTGTTGACAATGAAGAAAAAAGTATGTATAATGTAGTCTGTTGCAATTAGAGGTGATTGTAATGAAATGGGCTATCGCTCAGCTTATAAAACAAGGTTCACAAATCTTTGAAATTGACGAATTAGTTGATTTTTCAGATGTTGTGAAGCATCATGATGAAATTCGTAAACTATCGAAAGTTAAAGTCACAGGAACTGGACAATTACAAGGTAAAAAAGTAGTGTTCAACCTTCATATTGAAGGAAGCATGACATTACCGTGTGCATTAACACTTGAAGATGTAGAATATCCATTTAGCGTTGATACAGTTGAGATCTTCGTTTTAGATAGTGCTCTATATGAAGAAGGTGACGATGAAATCCTAGTAACTGGAACAACTGTCGAATTAGCACCGGTTATCTTACAAAATATCATGTTAGAGAAACCTTTACGTGTCGTAAAAGAAGGTGCTTACGAAGAAATGAAAAAACAAGGGATCGAATTCGAATCAGAAGAAGATTTGCACGAATCAGAACCTGTTCAAAAAATAGATCCTCGATTAGCAGTTTTATCAAAATTGCTAAATGATACTCAAGATAATTAGGAGGTGTCAAAATGGCTGTACCACAAAGAAGAACATCTAAAACTGCAAAACGTAAACGTCGTACTCACTTCAAATTAGAAGTACCAGGTATGGTAGCTTGCCCACAATGTGGAGAAATGAAATTATCTCACCGTGTATGTGGAACTTGCGGAACTTACAAAGGACGCGAAGTAGTAAAAACTGAAGAATAATACTTTGTTAATGGGCCCATTAATAAAGGTTTGGAGCCAGAGCAGAAATGCTCTGGTTTTTGTTTGTGGGGTCCCCATCCCTCGAAGAGGGTATCCTCAAATGATGGGGCTTTTCCTTATGGTGTTAAGTGACTTAACTCACCGCTTTAGTGCAACTATACTCCGTGCTCGGCGGAGTTATCCTTAAATGGTAGTCGAGGCGAGAGCAAAGACCATACGATAAGAAATAAT